>JAAVIE010000144.1 GCA_014799325.1 Oscillospiraceae bacterium | reverse complement strand
TTTTGAACTGTCCTGCAATACAAATTCCACACCACTCTCAATAGGATTCTGCGCGATGACAGTATTTCCAAGGATCTCTTTCATAATGTCGGGAATGTCGTCATAGCTCTTGTGATTGGCATAGACGGTCAGGACGGCGTTTTGCTCCTGCGGTTTTTTCTCTTTCTTTTTAAAAAGTCCCATATTATGCTCCTTTAGTTTATTTATTGGCTAATTCGTAGGCTCTCTTTGTACAAGCCCTGCATGCGTTCTTTACGGTTTCCTCCAAATTTCCCTCATACAGCTTGTCAAGTCCTGCGAGGGTGGTGCCGCCGGGAGAGCTTACCTGTTTTATAAGCTGATCTGCCGTCATTCCGCTGTCGGTGAGCATTTTTGCGCTGCCGATAAGAGACTGGGCAAACAGCTCCAAAGCCGTTTTTTCGTCAATGCCCGTTTCCTTTGCATAATCAACAAAAGCCTTGGCGAAAAGGTAGATAAAGGCGGGAGAACTGCCGTTTATGCAGATTATCTCTTTCATTTTGTCCATTGGAATTTCTTTTACTATTCCGCAGCTTTCCATGACTGCTTTGGCAAATTCAAACTCGCTGTCGCTTATGGCATTGTCACGGGCAATGGCGCTTGCTCCAAGTCCCAGCATTGCAGGGGTGTTGGGCATAACTATGGCGGTTTTTACATTGGGGTCGGTGTGTTCCTTGATAAACTCCGAGGAAATTCCTGCGCATATACTTATGAAAACGTGGTTTTCGGTAACGGCGGGTTTTAAGGCGGTCAAGGCGTCGGCTAAAACCTGGGGCTTTACTGCCAAAAGGATATAGCCGCACTTGTTTCCCAGCTCCTGTTCGTTTTCGCAGGGCCTGACCCCGTATTCCGAAAGAGCCTTGAGCTTCTCGGCATCCTTGTCGTAGGCGTAAAGATTGACCTCATAATCACCCAATCTGCCGTTATTCTTTGAAACGGCGGAAAATATTCCTTTGATTATTGCGCTGCCCATATTTCCCGTGCCCAAAAAACCTAAATTTATCATGTGTCTTGTCCTTTCAAATCTATCAGAGCTTTCTGAATATATCCAATGTGTGACATGAAAATCCCACAAGATCTTCCCTTTCGCATATTGAAAAATGATATTTCATATACGTTTCAAAGGTTTGGTCGTCCATGACCTCTAAGGTTCTTTGCATATCGGGATAGCATGACACCATGTCCGTTCCCACAAAGGCGATCCGCTCCGTGTTAAATCCCGACATAAGCTTATCTATTTCGGATTTTGTGTGCATTACGAAAAGTTCTTCGGGTGTTGATGTCAGCTTAAAGGTGACAGGGTCGATAAGAGGCTTGTAACGCTCGTCATTTATGTGATTTTTTAAAAAGCAAAACTGTACTACAACGAAATCGTTCATGCAGTAAGCTGCGAAAACTATCCCGCCCTTTTTGGTGATTCGGATAGCCTCGGACAGAGCCTTTTTCTCGTCCTCCTCGGTGTAAAGGTGGTAGAGGGGTCCAAGGATCAGCGTTATATCGTATTTTTCCGACTCGATAAATGACAGATCGCAGGCGTTTCCCTCGGTTATAGTGATTTTTTCATCGGGAGTTATCTTCTCCTTGAATTTTTCTATATTTGAGGGAACAAGCTCCACCGCGTCAACCTCGTACCTTTTTTTGGCGAAGTAGTGGGAATATCTGCCTGTTGCCGCGCCGATCTCTATAATTTTTGCTCCCTCAAAAAGGTGCTTTTCAACATACTTTACCGTGGTGAGGAACTCGGGCTGTCCTTGACGGGAAAGCAGCCTTCCGTCCTCATCATAATTATTGTAATGATTTATAATGTACTCGTTTGACATTTTTACACCTCTCTTTTTTCTTCTGGGCGATATAAAATTCTTATGAAATCTGCGTCCCTTGTGTCCATATCGCCTAAAAACATTCTCTGATGTTCGGGAACAGCTTCATAGGCTTTCCGCAAATTTTCCCTTGTCCAATCGTTGGGGTCGCACAAATAAAGATAATGAGCGTGGCGGCAGCGGTCAATAGCGTCCTGCTCCCCTGCCAGCTCCAAAGCAAGCTCTCTAATCTCCTTTATCTTTTCTGCGGGCTTGCAGCAATAGCCGTCCTCGGATAAAACAAGCTCTCCTAAGTCTTTGATTATAACTTTTTCTTCTCCCTTTGGAGAAATCGTGAGAGTTCCGCTTTTGATGAGAGCTTCTGTTTCTTCCAAGCTGTATTCTTTATCCCCTGTTATTTCCAACTGAACAGACTTATCTGAAAAAACGGTCAATGTGGTTATGTACAGTTGACCTTTTTCATCACGGTAAAAAATATAACTGCTTTTGCCCTCGATCATGTTATAGCCGATCTGTCCTTTTATCTTAAAGGGTATGGCGGTTGGGGAAAAACCAACTCTTGCTTTTTGCCACTTTTCCCTTTCTCTTTGGGTAGTGTGATAGATATTCGCCATTTCGGGGTTTATGGTGCGGACAACATCTTTTATGTGACGGTCAAAACTGTCGGTATCATAATACCAATTTGCACTTTTTACCTTATAGTCACCTAAGCCGTAAACGGAAAGCTCCCTGCCCTCGGGAACAGAGGTCACTACCCTTCCCCTTTTCAAAAAGCTTATAAAATCATTTAAATCGCATTTATCCCAGCAGCTTATTGTTCCGTCCTCATATACGCCCATTTGAATGAGAAAGTAATTGCTGTTATGGATAATTGCGGGGACAGTAACGCCCTCAATTTTCTGTTTTCTGTAAACAACAGCCATGGACTTCCTCCGATTTACTCATTATACGAAACTACCTTGCCCTATTCACAGCGGAAAACCTGCTGTAAGCGAGCCTTACGGGAATAAGCACCGCCGGCATTATCACAAGGGCTATTGCAAGACCCGCAGCGTTTGTGCCAATTCTTGCCCAGACGATCGCCCAGAAGCCTTCTTCGGTATTGCCGATAAAGCCGCACTTATACAGCGCAAAGGTATTGAGCAGGAGATTACAGATAACCACCACAATTATTCTTGCGGCAAATATCCTTCCATACTGTAAAAAATACTGTATTGCATTTTTTGAGCGGTCGAACTTGTTAGGCATAAAATCATAAAGGAACAGTCCATATATCAGTCCCTCCAAAGCGGTTATAAGAGCAAACCACGGAATAAAGGCGCCTACCGGATTTGCAAAATATCCCACCAAGTCACAGGCAAAGCCTGAGATCATACCCACTGCGGGGCCAAAAAGCATACCTATCGCAGCAAGTGCCAAGTATGCAAAGTTGATCTTTAAAGAATCACCTATCCTTATTGAAAAATATCCGTCCAATACAACGAAAATTGCTATAAATACTCCCACGATAGTCAGACAGCGTATACTGCGCAGTTCTGAAAGAGAGCGTTTGAAGCTATTAAAAACAGCCATACTTTACCTCCTTTTTCAGCGGTACAAATTTTTGTACCTACTTGCGCCAATACATAAAAGCGGTAAGTATGACTGTATAGATCCGTCTGCTAAGACAGATTTTAATACTTAACCTATTCAATTTTATGCACAGCGAGATGCGAAAACCGAACCGCAAGCCGATCATACAGATCATATCTGTATGCGCTTTTCGTCCTAACGGCAACTCTCCGTCCGTTAAGCACTTAACGCTCGATCTCCTACTCTGTTTTTTATAATAGATCCCTGTGGGATTATTTTAGAAGCTGATCTCATCGGCGATCTTGTACAGATCGTACTCAAAGTCTTTTTTCATGGAAAGGGCTTCCTGAATATCGTAATCAACTATCTTGTTGTTCTGCAAGCCCACAACTCTGTTACCCTTGCCCTCGGACAGAAGCTGAACTGCATAATATCCGAACTCGCTGGCTGCAACTCTGTCGCGGATAGTAGGTGAACCGCCTCTCTGAACGTGACCGAGAATGGTAGCGCGGCTTTCAACGCCTGTGGTTTTCTCGATATGCTTTGCGATCTCTCCGGAGTTGCCTACGCCCTCGGAAACTACGATGATAAAGTGATGCTTGCCTGTTTCACGGGTCCTCTTTATCTTATCGCAAACTTCGTCGATGCTCCAGGGAATCTCGGGAACGATTATATATGTGGCGCCGCAGGCAATACCTGTATTTACTGCAATATAACCCGCATTTCTTCCCATAACTTCTACAACTGAGCAGCGGTCATGAGACTGTGAGGTGTCACGGAGCTTATCTACCATTTCCATAGCGGTGTTCATGGCTGTATCATAGCCGATAGTGTATTCGCTCATGGAAATATCATTGTCGATAGTTCCGGGGATACCTACACAAGGGATCCCTCTTGCGGAAAGGTCTGCAGCTCCTCTGAAAGAGCCGTCGCCGCCGATAACAACGATACCCTCTATGCCATGCTCAAGGCAGGTCTTTTTCGCCTGCTGAAGTCCTTCTTCAAAGCGGAACTCCTTGCAGCGGGCAGTGTACAGCTTTGTACCTCCGTGCTGAATAACATCGGATACGCTTCTTACGTCAAGAGGTCTGATATCACCATTGATAAGTCCGTTATAACCTCTGTATATTCCCATTACTTCCATACCCTTGGCAATTCCTGCGCGGACTACTGCTCTGATCGCCGCGTTCATTCCGGGAGCGTCGCCGCCGCTTGTAAGTACGCCAATCTTATTCATAACTTTATTTGTCCTTTCTTATGCTATCGGCAGAATATACAAAATTCGCCGTTGTTTTTATCATATCTATTTTACTCTTTTTAGCTAAAATCGTCAATAGTTTTTTTGATTTTTTTGGTTTATTTTATCATAATATTACCTTTTCCACAAATTTCTTCCAGCTTATTTATTAAATCTTTTGCATTTTTAACGCCGTAAATTCCCTTAGGACGGCAGGTTTTCCTTGTGTCCTCAAAGCAAAGCTTGACCGCCATTTCACCTTTCATGCTCCATAAAAGCCTGTACACCTGTTCAAGGCGGTCGGTTTCCTCGGAGCGGAGCTTGATGTAAAGGGTCTTTCCCTCGCCGCTGCTTTCTGTAACAGGTTCTATGCTGTTTATGATGAGCTTGACTTTTTCCTCGTCCTTGAAAGTATCGCAGGAAATTGAGCCTATTATTTTATAAATATTTCCCTCTCTAAGGATCGAGCCGTATTTTTCATAGGCGTCACTGAAAATAATTCCCTCTATACTGCCGCTTCTGTCCTCAAATTCCGCAAAGCACATCTGCTTGCCGTTTTTTTGGAGATGAGGCTTTTTGGATACCAACATTGCCACCAAGGGCTGCTTTTGTCCGTCCTTGAAGCCGTTTAAGCCCTCTTTGGCGGAAGATATTATGGAATAAACGCTTTTACTGCCTAAACGGTGGATAAGATTCTCGTAACGGTCAACGGGGTGACCGGATATATAAAAACCCGCGCTTTCCTTTTCCATTTGCAATAACTGTGCGGGCTTGAATTCCTCCACAACAGGTATGGAATGATCCTCCTCGGTTTTTGAGGGCGAGGACAAGCCGAACATATCTATCTGACCGTCCACATTGGTGCTTCTGTGGGCGGAAAGCTGCGACAGCATTCCTTCATACCGCATAAACATTGAGCGGCGGTTGTGTCCGAGACTGTCTAAAGCTCCCGATTTTATCAAAGCTTCCACTGCTCTTTTATTCAGCTCGGTATCGCAAAGTCTTGAACAGAAATCGTAAAGACTTGTATATTCTCCCTTTTCACGCTCTTTTACAATGGCGTTTATGACCCCTCTGCCTAAATTCTTTATGGGAAGAAGTCCGAATCGTATTCCCTCGCCGTCAACCGAGAAATCCGCGTAGCTTTTGTTAATATCGGGAGGTAGCAGCTTTATATTATGCTTGGAAAGATCTTCTATATATTCGTTGAGCTTCCCCACCGAATCCATTACGCTGGTCATAAGAGCTATCATATATTCTTTGTAGTAATGGCAGCGCAGATAGGCAGTCTCGTAGGCAAGCCGGGCATAGGCAGCCGCATGGCTTTTGTTGAAGGCGTAGGAAGCGAAGGAGGACATTTCGTCAAAGATCTGATTGGCTGTCTCTTCGGAAACTCCGTTTTTCACAGCTCCACAGTTGGTTTCCGTGCCGTAGATAAAGGCGCTGCGCTCGTTTTCCATTACGTCGTGTTTCTTCTTTGCCAT
>JAAVIE010000143.1 GCA_014799325.1 Oscillospiraceae bacterium | reverse complement strand
CGAAAATGAATGCTCAAACTGTCTGCTTTGGGCGTTGACGTCCTGTCAACGCTTTGGGCAGACAATGCGCAAGCGCCAAGAGCTTCATTTTCGGAACCGGACAAAATTTTCGTTGAAAATTTTGAGACTTCCGCAGGAAGTCATAGCCTTCTTTGAAATTAGTGCTATCAGGGCAGTTGTGAGAGTGGTAGCCCGCATTTTATAACTTGTGCTATCAAGGCAGTTGTGAGAGTGGTAGCCCGCATTTTATAACTTGTGCTATCAGAGCAGTTGTGAGAGTAGCAGCCCGCATTTTATAACTTGTGCTATCAGGGCGGCTGTGAGAGTAGCAGCCTGCATTATTTAACTTGTGCTGTCAGGGCAGCTGTGAGAGTAGCAGCCCACATTTTTTAACTTGTGCTGTCAGAGCAGTTGTGCTATTAGAAACCTGCTTTTAGGAGTGTTGTGCTGTTTTTTTACGGTTCACGCAAATTTTCACCAACTTTTCACCAAGCGCGGCAGCCAGCCCCAAACCCTTATAACAAAGCAAAGAAAAGAAACCGATTTCATATAGTTATAAATGTAAACTATTTTTATGAGGTAAGCATCTATTGACATTAAAATTTACTTGTGATATAATCCATAACATAATATTTATATACTAAAGAGTTGAAATGAAAAAACAGAAAGGAGTATTCCCACAGCTATGATCAAAACGATAATGAAATCCATAAGGGAATACAAAGCCCCCGCGATCTGGACGCCTATACTTATTATAGGCGAGGTCGCAATGGAATGTATGCTGCCATTTATCATCGCAAGGCTTATCAACGAGATACAGGCGGGCTGCGAATTCAGCGTTATTGTACAGTATGGCGGACTTTTGGCCTTAATGGCGCTTGTCTCGCTGGCCTTTGGCGTCGGAGCGGGAAAAACCTGCGCCATGGCGTCCTGCGGCTTTGCGAAAAACCTTAGAAAAGACCTGTTTTACAAGGTACAAGGCTTTTCCTTTGAGAACATCGACCGCTTTTCCACCTCCTCGCTGGTAACACGTCTTACCACCGATGTTACCAACGTCCAAATGGCATTTATGACCATTATAAGAATGGCGGTTAGAGCCCCTATTATGCTGATCTTTTCCTTTACCATGGCATTTATCATGGGCGGGCAAATGGCGTGGATATTTGTAGGCCTGATGCCGTTTATGGGTATATGCCTGGCAATTATCATCAAAAAGGCTATGCCTTTATTTAAAAGAGTATTCAAAAAATACGACAAGATCAACGAATCCATTCAGGAAAACGTCAAAGGCATGAGAGTTGTCAAGTCCTTTGTACGTGAGGATTACGAAACAGAGAAATTCACCGCAGCAGCAGAAGATGTCTGCAAGGATTTTACAAGGGCAGAAAAAATTCTCGCCTTTAACGGTCCCGTTATGCAGTTCTGCTTGTACTGCACCATGATTTTTGTACTCCTCTTCGGCTCTTATGTGGTAATATCCACACAAGGAGTTGATTTACAGGTCGGACAGCTTTCGGGTCTGCTTACATACAGCTTTCAGATCCTTATGAGCCTTATGACTGTTTCCATGGTGTTTGTTATGATAACCATGGCAGGCGAATCCGCAAGAAGAATCGTTGAGGTACTTACCGAGGACAGTACCATTGCTTCTCCTGATAATGCCGTTAATGAAGTTAAGGACGGCTCTATCGACTTCAACAACGTAAACTTCAGATATTCCGCGCAGGCTGAAAAGTTCGCCCTTGCCGATATCGATCTGCACATAAAGAGCGGTGAAACTATCGGTATCATCGGCGGCACGGGTTCCTCCAAATCCTCTCTTATCCAGCTTATCTCCCGTCTTTATGACGCTACCGAGGGTAACGTTATGGTAGGCGGAGTTGACGTAAGGGATTATGACGTTGAGGTTCTCCGTAATCAGGTAGCGGTGGTTCTGCAGAAAAACGTGCTGTTCAGCGGTACCATAAAGGAAAATCTCCGCTGGGGCAACAAGGAAGCCACCGATGAGGAAATGATAGAAGCCTGCAAAATTTCACAGGCTGACGAATTTATCCGGGGCTTCCCCGACGGCTATGATACCTATATCGAGCAGGGCGGCGCCAACGTTTCGGGCGGACAGAAGCAGAGACTTTGTATTGCAAGAGCGCTGCTGAAAAAGCCCAAAATCCTTATCCTGGACGACTCCACCAGCGCAGTTGATACCAAAACGGACGCTTTGATAAGACACGGCTTCAAGAAGTATATGCCCGATACCACAAAAATAATTATTGCTCAGAGGACTTCCTCCATTCAGGACGCAGACCGCATCATAGTTATGGAGGGCGGTAAGATCAACGGAATCGGTACTCATGATGAGCTGCTTAAAACCAACGCTATCTACCGCGAGGTCTATACTTCACAAAATAAAGCCAATGATGATCAGAGCAATGAAAGCGAGGTGAACTGATATGCCGCCAAGAGGACCAAAAGGACCTATGCCCAAGCTCAAAAAGGGCGTTGTAAAACGTACTTTAAAAATGGTATTTCAGTTTTACCCCGTAAGGATATGCATTATAATTTTCTGTATTCTGTTTAACGCGGCGGTAAGCTCCATACCCTCAGTATTTATGCAGCAGATAATCGGCATTATCGAGGAAAGCTGGCAAAGCGGCGACTGGGCAGCGGTCAGCGGAGAGATATTCTCCACCGTAGCGGTGCTGGCAGTGCTGTACATTCTGTCTCTTATTTCCGCAGTGGTGTACAACCAAATGGGAGCCACCGTTACCCAAGGCGTACTTATGAAAATGCGTATCAAGCTCTTCGGTAAAATGCAGACCTTACCCATAAAATATTTTGACACTCACAATCATGGCGACATCATGAGCGTGTATACCAATGATATTGACGCGCTGCGTCAGCTGATCTCGCAGAGCTTGCCCCAGCTGTTCAGTATGTCTATCGTTATTGCCACCGTTTTGGGAATTATGCTGTATTACAGCATCTGGCTCACTTTGGTGGTATTGGTCGGCGTTGTAGTCATGATAATTCTCACCAAAAAGATAGGCGGCGGCTCCGCGAAATACTTTGTGAAGCAGCAAAGGGCTATCGGTAAGGAAGAGGGCTACATAGAAGAAATAATGAACGGTCAGAAGGTGGTAAAGGTATTCTGCCACGAGGAAGAAAGCAAGGCAGACTTCGATCGCATCAACGATCAGCTTTTTGAGGATTCGGAAAAAGCCAACAGCTATTCCAACATTTTAGGTCCTGTTATGGGAAATATGGGTAACCTGCTTTATGTGCTTATCGCGCTTGCAGGAGGATTTTTCCTGATATCGGGAGTGCAGAACCTGAGTATTTCGGGAATGGCGCTGAGCATAAGCGTGACAGTGCCTTTCCTCAATATGACAAAGCAGTTTTCGGGAAATATCGGTCAGGTCTCCTTCCAGATCAACTCTGTTGTAATGGGTATCGCAGGCGCACAGCGTATATTTGAGCTTATGGATCAGGAGCCGGAGACAGATGACGGCTATGTTACCCTTGTCAACGCCAAGGAAGAAAACGGCGTTATCACCGAATGCGAGGAGAGAACAGGCTTATGGGCGTGGAAACACCCTCACTCCGAAAACGGCTCTGTAACATACACCAAGCTCACAGGCGATGTTCGCTTGTTTGACGTTGACTTTGAATATGAGGAGGGCAAGAGAGTTCTCCATGATGTAACGATCTACGCCGAGCCCGGACAGAAGGTGGCTTTCGTAGGTGCAACAGGCGCAGGCAAGACCACCATTACCAATCTTATAAACCGTTTTTACGATATTGCGGACGGTAAGATAAGATATGACGGAATAAATATCAACAAGATAAAGAAAGCCGATCTCCGTCATTCCTTGGGTATAGTTCTGCAGGACACCAACCTGTTTACGGGTACCGTTATGGATAATATCCGTTACGGCAAGCTGGACGCTTCCGATGAGGACTGTATCAAGGCGGCAAAGTTAGCGGGCGCAGATGACTTTATCACAAGACTGCCGGAGGGTTATAACACATCTTTAAGCGGCAACGGTGCAAATCTCTCGCAGGGTCAAAGACAGCTTTTGGCGATCGCAAGAGCGGCTGTTGCAGACCCGCCCGTTATGATACTTGACGAAGCTACTTCTTCAATAGACACCAGAACCGAAGCCATAGTGCAGAGGGGCATGGACGCACTGATGAAGGGCAGGACGGTGTTTGTTATTGCACACAGGCTTTCCACTGTTCAGAACTCTGATGTTATTATGGTGCTGGATCACGGTAAGATCATTGAGAGAGGAAGCCACAGGAAGCTTATTGAGGAGAAGGGGCAGTATTACAGGTTGTATACGGGCGCTTTTGAGTTGGAGTAAGATTTTTGTTGAAATTAGGGGCTGCGGAAAGGCAGCCCTTTATTTTATGCTCCTGAGAAAGTTGTGCTGATTTATGGTTCTTACAGGAATATCGTGTTGATTTTTACGGCTCTGTCGGAAAACTTCAACTTACTAATATTGTAACCAAATTGTAGTCAAATTGTTACCGTTTTGTAATTGTGTTTGGTATTTTTATTGTGTATAATATAATTAGATATTTTCCATAATTTTCTTGACATTTAAAAACTAATGTGATAATATATATATAATTGTTATGATTCCAATAATGGAGAAAACAAAATGAAATTATTGACATTAAATCCTATTTCGTCCTGTAATTTGAGTTGTGAACATTGTCCTAACAGGGAATGGACATATTCTATAGATGATGAACGAAACCGTTTAAATAATGAAATTATATTTCAGTGGATCAAAAAATATACAAATCCCTATGAATGGTTTTTGGAAATAAGCGGAGGCGAACCGGGGTTATATCCCCAAATTTCCGAGCTGATCCAAGAACTGAGCATAATGGGATATTATGGGATAATAAGGACAAACGGCACTCTGCCCATTCCAAAAACCGAAACCTTTATCCGCCTTGCAGGCTGGCACAAGCAAACAAGCCTTGAAACGCCGCCGCTTTATTGCGATTATATGCTTATAACAAAAAATCCAAAGGATTGCTGGCAGAAAAAAGCTGAATATTGTCAGGAGAAAAATATTCCATACAAATGTATAGAATATAAACGTTTTGGAGATCCCGGTTTTATTGACGACAATGATACCACACCTTATGATAAAAAAATCAATACGTTTTTTACAAGTTGGACTATAGTGGGATCATCAGGCGTACAAGGCTATTGTTACGCCTTTTGGGGAGAAGACAAGGACAATATATTCAATATGGCACCACCGCTAATGAGAGATATGGAAAGAGATTGTCCCTTCTGCGGCGGAATGCTTGGACTTTTGGACTTTATAGATTATGATTTTATGCAGAGAATGGAGGCGAGAAGAAAAGATTATTTAAAAAACAAAAAAATAGATATCAGTTTAAATCTTAAAGCACAAAAATATTATTTTTAGGAGGATTTTACTTTATGGATAATAATGCTTATGCTCAATCATGCTGCTGTATAAAAATTCCTTATGTGATTAACGTAAAGAAATTTCAAACTGCATTGTTATGTCTTCCGAAACAGGGATCGGTTGCATACCTTAAACCAAGCACTAAATCTAAACCTTTGCATACATTTTCTGCTCCTGAAACTATCACTGACAGATATCCTATTACTCAACTGGTTTTTTGCGATTATGACTATTGGGTGAAGATCCCAGAATTAGTAGATTTTAAAGCGGGATACGTTAAATGCTCTGATGCCGGTATCAATTATGAAAAATATGTAGTTCCCAAGGCTCAAACTCCGAACCCTCAAATCGGAACAAATACTGATGCAATATTTAATATGTGGTATTTCCCCAACAGCACATATAAAGGGGTAAACTACGCTACACCATTATATTATCAGTATTATGGCGATAATAAAAATACCTATAAATGCACCTTGCTTTCTTCAATATCCGGACTTTACAGAAAAAAAGGAATATATAATAACCCTATGGAGTATTTGTACGAAATGACCAAACGATATTGGACGAGCGATGGGGTCAGTGATTGGCTGGCGACAATGAATGTGATAGCGATCCAAAATAATAATAATGAAATTATGAAAAAAGCCCAAGATGAAATCAGAAAAAAAGCCAAAGAAAATCTTGATAATCAAAAGCCCATGCTTGTAGGAGCAAGCGACGGAGACACTCCTCACATGGTACTTGTTGTAGGTTACCAAAATTCCGGTTATGATCTTAACGATTACATCGTTTTGGATTCTTCTAAAACAGAATTTTCAGATCTTCAAGCATTTTTCGATCAGTTTCATTATGCTTCAATTAAGTGGGAATATTTAAATGGAGGATACGTTTATGGTGAATATTAAAACAAAAATCTACATATTAGGAGTATCAGCCGCACTTTTACTTTGCGGCTGTAACAGCAGCGAGATCGGGCAGCCCGATTTAAGCGCAGACGTAACCTCGTCCTCAATTACGGTTTCAAAATCGGAAACAGAGGAAACCGTAAAACCCTCCGAATCGGAAAACCGCACAGAAGCAGAAAATACGACAGAAACAGATCAAACCGAAGAGCCGGAAGAAACTGACAGGCCAATGGCATATATACCGAAAGATAGATTTGAAGTACGTGAATATCCCGATGACAGTATAGTTCCTGATAAATGGATCCCCGTTTATTCCTTTGCAGAGGCAGCCCAAAATTTTCACGAGATAGTTTCGGCTGATGTTTCAAATATGAAGGCTGCAGATGCTGTAATTGCTCTTGCAAATAAAAACGTGATATTTTTAGCCTCTCAATGGGAAGATTATTTTTGGAGTGCAGACAGAGATAACCCCAACTATTCGGATACTTACAAAAATCCTTATGCTGATGATAATCCCGGCAATTATGACAACGTACCCCTTTATCCGGTCATACTGTCACCGGAATACTATACAGATATACAGGAAATATTTGATCTTGGGGCGGAAATCTATACTGATGATGCACTCAATGACAAAAACCACGGATATTATTATCACTTGGGAAAATCAAGAATAAAATTTGTTAAGGAAGACGGAACTTTTTATGTAGATCTTTGGCTTATGCCTACTTGGAACTTCCTTCCATTCAGACTAAGAACTTATATTGAGATAGTAAGCGAATCAGAAGACAAATGCAGTTTTATCTGGCATACGCCTAATTGGGAAATGTTGGGCGAACCGCCGGAAGAGGGGTGGGAGTTCAATTATTACAGCTGTCCCGCTGAGGCGGTATATGAAGACGGATCCTGGAGGTTAAGCGAGGTTTATGTTGAAGGCTACTCATTGAGAGAGCCTTTTTAGCCTAAAAAACAGTTTGGAATAATATCTCATGGAAAGGAGTAATTTTATACAGACCGAGTACACTAAAAAATATTTGCTGTGACAAAAAACAAACAGGCGGCTCACGACAGCCGCCTGTTTGTTTTTAAACACTTTTAAACACTGAAATTCATCTTGTCTCCCTTATCGCCCGTATGAGTATCAGCTTCGCTCTGATACTTTTTAAAGCTCTCGGGAGGAAGATTTCCGAAGTCCTCTTCGGTGGAATAGGGCTTCTTCTCCTTCTCGTACTTCTCAAAGCTCTTGGGAGGCATAACGGAATGCTCGACTTTCTTCTTCTTTTCCTCGGGAGTTCTCAGTCTGGGTTCGTCCGTTTCTCCTCTTTTTTCAAGAACTTTCTTCTGGGTCTCTGCTATTGCTTCAAGGCTCTTGGTGAGATCTTCGATGATAGCGCACTTGATGTAGTCGCCGCCGTCGTCGGTGGTAACTCCGCCTGCAAGCTTTGCAAAATAAGATATGCTGCCGTCTGCTCCGATAGTCAGACCCAGTTTTTCAACAACGGATCTGCCGTCATTGGAGAGCGACTTTTCAGCCTTATCAAGATTGCTCTTGGCATCATCAATAATGCCCATGTACTTAGCCTTTACGCTTTCGTCAGCTGCCATTTCCTCCAAAAGGTCAGGGTTGATAAGAACATTGCCTTCCCTGCCCATACCGTAAGAAAGAACGCGGCTGGCTTCCTCGTCGGTCTCCCATTTGCCTACAATGAAATCATAGCCATCGTACTTCTCGATAAGCTCGCGAAGCACTGCCTTTGCCCCGTCGCTGAGGTTGTAGGGATCCTTGACTTCATTGGGGTTCTTTTCGACCTTGAAGTCCTCGTGCCTTTTCTTGGCTTCCTCGATAGCCTTAGCGCGATTTTCGGCGATCTTGTTCACCATGTTGCTGAGTTCGTCTGCAAGAGACGCCTTTACGGACTTGCCGTTGTTGGAAGTTACGCCGTTTATCAGCTTTGCGTAATAATCAACAGTGCCGTCCTCTTTGACAGTAAATCCTAACTTGTCAACAATAGACTTGCCGTCCTCGGTGAGATTCTTTTCGATCTCGCTGAACTGTTCGGAAGCGCCTGCAATGATGTCCTCGTATTTTGCTCTTTCACTCTTGTCCGACGCCATTTTCTCCAGAAGGTCGGGAGTTATGAGAACGTTATACTCGCCTTTGCCCTGTGAAAGCAGCTGATCCGCTTCCTCGTCAGTCTTGTAATCGGCGATCATAAAGTCGTAGTTCTTATACTTTTCCTTAAGCTCGGCAAGGAGGCTTTTTGCTTCGTCGCTTAAGCCTGCGACGCCGTTTTCCTTGCGGTTGGCTGAGGAGAATAAGATCTCGTCTTTTCTGCCGGGGGTCTTTGTCTCAGGGGTCTTGTGCTGATCGTGAACGCCCTGTGACTTGGTGTTTTTCCCATAATAGCTGTTAGGAAAATTAACACCGCTGTTTACACCATACATATCGGTCAATCCTTTCCCATGTACCCATGTATAATTTGCCTGCGCGGTTCCCTCCGCTGTACCCAAAATCGGCAGAAACAGGTAAACAAACACTTCTGACTTTTCGAGGTAAAAGCAAAAGGTACAGCTTGCCGTTAAAGCTTATTTGGGTTATCAATTATGTTATCGGCATTTTTTGGGAAAACTTTAGGGTAAGTTTATAATTTTTTAGAATTTGTGGTTCTTTCAGGAAAGCGGTGAGAATTTTGGCTCTCTTAGGAAAGTTGTGCTGATTTATGGTTCTCTCAGGAAAGTTGGCGGTAATTTACTGATTTAAAAAGAATTTCAAAATTCCGAAAAAGAAGCTCAATGGCGCAAGCGCCAAGAGCTTCTTTTTCGGAACCGGACAAAATTTT
>JAAVIE010000142.1 GCA_014799325.1 Oscillospiraceae bacterium | reverse complement strand
TTATTTATATCTGTAAAGCGAGATCTTCTCAAAGCCGTCAAGAAGCTCGTCGGAAAGTCCAAAGGCAGCCTCAACGCCCTTTGCCACGCACTTCAAAGGATCGTTAGCCACATAGCATGGCGCGCCTATGACCTCCTGTATCAGCTTATCCAAACCTTTAAGCAATGCTCCGCCGCCTGTCAGCACGATACTGCTTGCCAGAATATCTCCCACCAGCTCGGGAGGAGTATGTTCAAGCACATTTTTTATTCCTGCAATGATCTCGTTAACCAAATCTATAATAGCTTCGTAAGCATCCGTTTCACTTATCTCCAAGCTTTCAGGCAAACCTCTCAGCAAGCTGCGGCCTTTTACGATCATTTTCTTATTGGGATCGGGGTGATACACGTTTGCTATCTGTATTTTAGCCTGCTCGGCAGTTTTTTCGCCTATGATAATTTTATACTTCGCTGAAATATATTTTATTATGGCTTCATCTAATTTATTCCCAGCCATTTTTATGGAGGTATCCTGAACAATGCCGTTAAATGATGTGACAGCAATATCGGTAGTTCCGCCGCCGATATCCACTACCATTGCGCCTTTTGCCTGGGATACGTCTACACCCGCGCCGATAAGCGCCGCAATAGGCTCTTTGATGATAAATACCTTTCTTGCGCCTGCGGAAAGAGCCGCTTCGATCACCGCGCGGTTTTCCACATCGGTAATAAGTGAGGGTACGCAGAGAATAATGCGGGGCTTGAGCATCATACTGCTGCTGACCTTTTTGATAAACGCTGCTACCATAGCTTCGGTAGTGTCATTGTCGGAAATTACTCCGTCCTTTAAAGGTTTTACAGCAACAATATACTCGGGAGTACGTCCAAGCATTTTATACGCTTCCTCACCTACAGCGAGGACTTGACGCTTTTTCTTGTCATAAGCTACTACGCTTGGCTCGTCCACCACTACTCCTTTTCCTCCGATAGTGATAATGGTGTTGGCAGTTCCAAGGTCTATTCCGATATCTACCGATGACATAAAAGTCACTTCCTTTCAATTATTTACACATTTTCTTTTTTTATTACAAGATACTCTGCTAAAGAACCGAAATCATTTTGGCATTTTCCTTCAATTACCGCATTAAGCAAAAGCTGTAAAGCATTTCCCACTTCTTTTCCCTTATAGCCCATTGCTATAATATCATTCCCGTTTACAGCCAGATCTTTAAGTGAAAAACATTCCTTTTGGGCAATAACTTTTTTTGCTGTTTCCGCCGCGGCTCTGTAACCCTCTATTCTTCCCTGCGCTATGGGTGCTTTAGCCATATCGTCAGCTATGTGAACTTTAAGAAGATCAAAGAAAAGCTCCTCGCCATATTTGTTAAGCTGCTTTTTGATAATAACGGAGTCGTCCCTCATTATCATATCATGGCGTTTTACAAGGGACAGCACGGTTTTAAAGGTATCATTGTCAAAACGCAGCTCTTCCATTCTTTTTTCACAAATATCTGCGCTGACTGAGGCGTGACCCTTGAAATGTCCCTCTTCATTATAAAACTGATAGCAAGCGGGCTTTCCCAGATCATGAAACAGCATTGCAAGCCTTAGCCGAGTCACAGCTTCCACACTGCATATCGCTTTTACAGTATGCTCCCAGACGTTTAAATTATGATAGTGATTTTTTTGGTCAAAACCTACACAAGGCATTATTTCGGGAATGATTTCTCCCAAAACATCGGGAAATTTCATAAGTACAGGGTATAAATACTCGGACTTGCCGCAAAGCATTTTGCACAGCTCCGAATTTATCCTTTCGGGAGAAACTGCCTTCAGCAAATGCTTTTTTTCGTGCAGAGCAACAGCGGTTTTCGGCTCGGGTTTAAACCCATACACAGCCATAAACCTCAATCCCCGCATTATCCTCAATGCGTCCTCTTCAAAGCGTCTTTCTGCTTCTCCCACACATCTTAAAAGCCCGTCATGAATATCCTTTTCGCCGTTATAAATATCGACAAAGCCCTTTGAGGGAGAATAAGCTATTGCATTTACCGTAAAATCTCTCCGCGCCAAATCTTCCTCAAGGCTTGGAGTGAAGAAAACCTTTTCGGGGTGACGTCTGTCTTTATATTCTCCATCGGTCCTGAATGTGGTTATTTCGGCGGTATTGCCTTTTTTGACAACAGTTACGGTTCCGTGCTTTATACCTGTTTCAATGATCTTCATGTCGGAAAAAACACGCTCTGTTTCCTCAGGCAATGCGGAAGTGGTTATATCGTAATCGAAAACAGGAATTCCCATAATGCAGTTTCGGACGCAGCCGCCCACCGCATAGGCCTCATATCCCGCATCTTCAAGCCGTTTTATGACCTCCACCGAAAAATCCGACAGAATTATTTTTTCATTCATCTCAACCTGTCCGCGATCTCATTGGCTTTACGGTAAATGTCCTCGGCGTTTTCTCCGATAAAGAACTGACCATCCTCATACAGGATCTTTCCGTTTACCATTGTCATTTTAACGTTGCTCTTGCTGCCGCTGTAAACAATATTCTTTCCGATGCTGTTCAAGGGCTGCATATTGGGTTGACTGAGATCGATCATGATAAGATCGGCATTTTTACCCTCTGCAAGGCAGTCGCTGTCATTAAGCCCCATTGCCAGAGCGCCGCCCTTTGCCGCCATATACAGAACGGGGAGAGCGTCGCAGACAGCAGCGTCCTTTTCCCTAAGCTTCTGCAAGCCTGTAACAAGGAACATTTCCCTGAACATATCAAGACAGTTGTTGCTGGCAGAACCGTCTGTACCAATAGCAAGGTTGATGCCCTTTTTCTGCATTTCCCAAATAGGCGCAATACCGCTGGCAAGCTTGGTATTTGAACCGGGGTTTGTTACAGCCCAAAGACCGTGCCTTTTGAATATATCCAAGTCGTTATCGTCCATATAAACACAGTGGAAACCGCCTCCGCCGTATTCCAGCAAGCCCAGCTCCTCAAATAAAGCGGTGGGTGTTTTTCCGTGGCGTTCCTTGCACTCCAGAACTTCTTTTTCCGTTTCGGAATTGTGAGTGTATACAGGCGCTTTAAGGGTCTGCGCCAGCGTGGCGATTTCTTTCATAAGATCAACAGATGTGGTATACTCCGCATGGAATCCAAGCTGATAGGAGATCAGCTCGTCATACTTATTATACCGCTCATACTCGTCCTTTACACGCTGGATCTTTTCAGCACCGCCGCTTACCGAACCGCAAAGCACCGTTCTGAAGCCTGTGTCCTTGGAAGCAGCCGCAATAAACTCTGCAAAGAAGTACATATCAAAGTTAGCGGTAATTCCGCTTGTCAGATACTCCATAATTGCCAGCTTGGAAAGCGAATAAACGTCATCGGGGGTCAGCTTATCCTCGCGGGGGAATACCTGGTTGAAAAGCCATTCCTGCAAAGGAAGATCGTCGGCATAGGAGCGCAGAAAGGTCATTGCCGAATGGGTATGGGCGTTTTTGAAGCCGGGCATAAGCAGGTTACCCTTGCAGTCTATCTCACGATCAAAGCCGCCGTCCTTTTTTTCTGCTCCGATATAGCTTATTTTGCTGTTATCGGTATGCAGCTCTCCTTTGATAATGGGACAGCTTTTATCTGCTGTGTCAAGCTTCATTATTCTTGCGTTGTAAAATCTGATTTTCATGGTTTTTTCCTTTCCGAAAATTTTATAATTGCTTTATAATATAATCAACATTCTCTTCCACATTTTTTGTCCCGTCAACTCTAATAACAGGGCACCTTATCCCCTTTAACCATTCTTCAACGGTATCCTCCGATCTGGCGGCAACAAAGTCGTAGAACCACTTTTCATGCTCATACAGATCTCCGCCCGGCAGCATTCTGTCACCGAATTTCTGAAATGAACGGTTTTTCACCCGCTGTAAACGCAGTTCTCTCGGTACTTCAACCAGAACGGCATACTGAAAAAATGGGTGATCGGGATCGCCGTAATTCCCTCTTACCGAAGTAAAAACAAAGTTCTTGTATTTCTCTATTTCCTCAAAAAGCAGCTTTTCTACCTCTTCACGGGTGCGTTCAGAGGCGTAGAGATAATTGGGATCGGTTTTGGGAAAATACAGATCCTCATTATCAATAAAACGGTAGTTCAGTTTATCAGCCAAAGCCTTTCCCAAGGTGCTTTTGCCTGCGCCGTTCAGACCACACATCAAAATTCCCGTTCCCATAAGATTCTCCTTAAAATTCACCCAAATAAAGCCCCCAAGCTCTCACAATAAGGCGCTCTGCATATTCCCTTTTCCGTAACAATAGCCGTAATAAGCCCGTTATCGGTAACATCAAAAGCGGGATTATAGCACTTGACACCCTCTGGAACAGTTTTTTCCTTATAGAAAAGACTGCCTATCTCCTCCCCCGACCGTTCTTCTATCACAATATCCTTGCCTGAAGCGCAGTCAAAATCTATTGTGGAAGAGGGGCAAAAAACATAAAATGGTATTCCATAATGCTTTGCAAGTATCGCCACACCACTTGTGCCTATTTTATTGGCAGTATCGCCGTTAGCCGCCACACGGTCACAGCCCACAAAGCAAGCGTTGATTTTTCCCTGGTTCATAACGATGCTTGCCATATTGTCGCAGATCACCGTTACATCGATCCCCGATTTATTCAGTTCATAGGCGGTAAGCCTTGCGCCCTGCAAAAGCGGACGTGTTTCATCGGCGAAAACGTGAAAATCATAGCCCTGCTCTTTGCCGAGAAATAAAGCTCCAAGCCCTGTTCCGTAACGTGAAGTCGCCAGCGGTCCCGCATTGCAGTGAGTGAGAATACCGTCTCCGCTTTTTACCAAGGAAAGTCCGTACTCGGATATTTTGCGGCACATTTCAATATCCTCAGCTTGAATGGCAATGCTTTCTTTGAACATTGCGCCGATAATTTCGTCAATTCCCTGTCCTGACATAGATAAGGCAGCATTTTCAACTCGGTTTAAAGCTTTACTGAGATTAACTGCAGTAGGTCTTGAAGAATTAAGCCGATCTTTGATCTTCCTCAGCTTCATAAAGAACCTGTCTTTATCCGAACAGTCTATCTTGCTTCCGAGAACCGCCAGCCCATACCCTGCGCAAATGCCGATAGCAGGCGCTCCACGAACTCTCAGCATATAAATTGCTTCGTAAAAGTCATCCAAGGTTTTCAGCTCAATAAAAACCTCTCTGGCAGGCAGTAAGGTCTGGTCGATAATGATAACACTGTCCCTATTTTCCGACAGCCGAACATTTTCGCAAATTATGCCATTATCTTCTTTCATCATTTCTTAAGAATCTCGGAGTAAATATTTTCAATAGAAGCTCTGATAAGCTTTTTGAACAGCGGCGCAGCCTTATCAGCCGCTTCAATAACCTCCTTATGAGTAAGGGGAGTATCGGTAAGTCCGCAGCCTAAATTTGCCACACAGCTTATGCCTACTATCTTCATACCCGCATGGTTAGCTGCAATAGCCTCACAAGCAGTACTCATGCCGATAGCGTCAGCTCCAAGCATTCTGCACATTCTGACTTCTGCGGGCGACTCAAAGTTAGGTCCCGTAAGCTGGATATACACACCCTCCTGCAGCTTGATGCCAAGCTCTTTAGCGGTGTTTCTCACTACCGAGCGCAGCTCCTTGTTGTAAATATCGCTCATATCTGGAAATCTTACACCCAGGCTCTCAAAATTTGCGCCGATAAGAGGGCTGGGAACAAAGTCGGATATCTGATCGGAGATCAGCATAAAGTCTCCCGCCGAATAATCGGGGTTAGCTGCTCCCGAAGCGTTGGTAAGAAACAGCACCTCAGCGCCCATTTTTCTCATAAGTCTTGTGGGCAAAACTACGTCCTGCATAGCATAGCCCTCATAGTAATGCACTCTTCCCTGCATAATAACAACGGGAACTTCTCCGATATATCCGAATACAAAGCGTCCCTTATGTCCGGGAACGGTGGAAAGAGGAAATCCCTCTATCTCGTCATAATTCAGTACTGCTTTAACGTCGATCTCATCTGCCAGCGCGCCGAGACCCGATCCGAGGATCAAAGCCACATCGGGCTTGAAGTCGATTTTTGCCTTAAAGCTCTCATAGCATTTTTCAAGTTTTTCTTCGGGTGTCATTTTTAAGTCCTCCTGTCAAAAATTGTTGGTATTTAAGGGTTCACGTTTCAATATCTGTTCTTTTGTAATAGTTTTCTTCATTCTCTGCTTTTTGCTGTACATATTAGCATCA
>JAAVIE010000141.1 GCA_014799325.1 Oscillospiraceae bacterium | reverse complement strand
TTTTTTAACTTGTGCTATCAGGGAAGTTGTGAGAGCGGTGACTCGCATTATTTAACTTGTGCTATCAGGGAGTTGTGAGAGTGGTGACTCGCATTATTTGACTTGTGCTATCAGGGAAGTTGTGAGAGCGGTGACCCGCATTATTTAACTTGTGCTATCAGGGCAGTTGTGAGAGTGACACCCGCATTTTATAACTTGTGCTATCAGGGCAGTTGTGAGAGTAAAAACCCGCCTTTAAGGAAACAAGTGATAATTTTTCACCGCTTTTAGAGGGTTGTGCCGATTTTTACTGCTCTTAAATTTAAAAAAATTTTTACTGTTTTAGATAACCTATGCTAACTTTAACAGCTTTTTCTTAAATTTAAATAACATATCGCGAGTTAGCCTCAATAAACACTGCTTTGACCCCACATACTTGACTTTTTCCCCTCTAAATGTTAAAATGATAGTGTTACTTTAATATATCAGTAACAGGTAATTTGGGCGAAGTCCCTGAAAAATACTTAAAAATATTAGGAGGATATACCCATGGCTTACAAAATCAGTGATGAGTGCATCGCTTGCGGTGCTTGTGCAGACGGCTGCCCCGTTAGCGCTATTTCCGAAGGCGACGGCAAGTACGTTATCGACGCTGACGCTTGCGTTGACTGCGGCGCTTGTGCAGAAGCTTGCCCCGTAGGCGCACCCAAGTCCGAATGATCGGAATTCGGATCGCCTTTGAAATGACGTAAACGACATCACCGTACAAGGTCATTGACTTTGTGCGGTTTTGTTTTTCGAGTATAAATTCACCTTGTAATTATTATTTTAAATAACTCCTTTTTATAAAAGGACAAGAAAGGACTCTTAATGAAAAAATCAGTTAAAAAGCTCACCGCCCTTTGCGCTGCAGCTTGCCTTACTCTTTGCGGCTGTTCTTTAACAGATCTCGGTTCAGACTTGGGCGGGCTTTTGCAAAAAGATCCCGACAAGGACAATACGCCCTCCTCCACTAAAATTGACTCCCCAAGCCCTGCTTCGCCCTCCGATAGCAATATCTTTTTCAGCGGAGAAAGAGGTACCGTGCTTTCCCTTTCGGGAGATGGCTCTCTCAGCGTTTCAAGACTTGGCAAGGAAAACGAACAGACCTCCTCGGAGGGAATGTGGACGGTACTTGTCTACATGTGCGGCACCGATCTGGAAAGCGATCAGGGTTCAGCCACAGAAGACCTTGACGAAATGATGACTGCCACGGGAAAATGTGAGAGCTTACGTTTCGTGGTGGAAACAGACGGCACCAAGGAATGGCAGAACACTCTCTGCAAGGGCAAGACCAAGCAGAGATTCCTTATCAGCGGCGGCGAGATAGAGGAGCTTTACAGCGGAAAGTCCACCAACATGGGGCTTTCCTCCACCCTGTCCGACTTTGTGGGCTGGGCTGCCGAGAACTATTCCTCACAGTATATGGTTCTTGACCTCTGGAACCACGGCGGCGGAAGCATCAGCGGAGTTTGCTTTGACGAAAATTTTGGTGACGATTCTCTTTCCCTTAAGGAAATAGACGAAGCACTTGCAAAGGCTTTTGAGAAAATGCCCAGACGTTTTGAGATGATAGGCTGCGACGCCTGTCTTATGGCAACGGTGGAAACTGCCAACATACTTGTTCCCTACGGAAAATACGCCCTGCTGTCGCAGAACCTTGAATCGGGCTACGGTTGGGATTACACCTCCTTTGCCGAGGGAATAAACGGCGGCTCGAAAAGCGGCGCAGAGCTTGGAAAATACATAAGCGACGGATATTACAAATTCTGCCTTTCCACCAAGGAACAGGACGAAGCTACTATGTCCGTTATCGACCTTTCAAAATTCGACCAATTTCTTGCTGATTTTCATAATTTCGCAAAGGACATTGACGCCTACTGCGAAAACAATTCCACCGAATTTATCAAAGCAGCTAAAAACGCCCTTAACTTCGGCGGAAACAACCGCACCGAGGGCTACACCAACATGGTGGACGCAGGAGAGCTTATCTCCCTTTCTTCAAAGATGTCACAGAATGCGGACAAGGCGCTGTCCTCTCTGAAAAACTGCGTTTCCTATGTCAAAAACGGCGCCTATTACTCCAATGCCTGCGGACTTAGCCTTTACTATCCTCTTTCCGTTCAGGGAAGTATGGAGCTGAATATCTTCAAGGACATCTGCGTCAGCCCCTCTTACCTTGGTATTGTTGACAAGTGCGCTTACAGCAGCAGCACAGGGGGAAGCCTTCTGGACTATATAGGGGACTGGCTTTCTTCAAGCTTCTGGAGCAGCTCCGATCTATTGGGAAGCTACGGCTATTGGGACTATGAGGAGGAGGACAGTCTGAACTTCGACCAGAACCACAGCGCCCTTGATTATGAGATAGAGCCTATGTTTGATAATGATGGCTATTACACCTTCAAACTCACTGAAAGCAGCCTTGACGTGCTGGAATCTGTATACTGCAACGTTATGATGAGCTACTTTGACGATGAGGACGGCATGGAGTACATGCTTGACCTGGGTACCGACGACTACGTTGACATGGACTGGTATTCGGGGCAGTGCTGGGATAGCTTTGACGGCAGCTGGTTCGCCCTGCCTGACGGTCAGCCCCTTTGCGTTTATCTTATCGATTACGAGGATATTGATGACGATACCTATTGTAATATTTATACCTCTCCCATTTATCTCAACGGAGAATACACCAATCTGAAGATCAGGCAGACCTACCGCTGGAACGGCGAGTATTACGCTACAATAAGCACCGACATTCTCGGTACATGGGAGGGCATTGACGAAAACGGAAGCGCTGCCAGAGAGGTATATCAGCTGCAGTTCGGAGATGTTATCGAGCCTTGCTATTACGCTTACGATCCTTTTACCTTTGAGTATATCACCGATTATTACGGTGATCAGTATTTTTATACGGGAAGCGGAAAGATCGGTATCGATTATCTTTATGACGGGGATTATTATTATGCTTTTGAGATAAATGACTATTTCGGAAGTACCTTGTATACGGATTTTGTTATGTTTAATATTGAGGACGGGGAGCTGTTCTATTATGAATGATATTGTAGGTTGTGCCGGTGGTGATGTTTTTTATGCTCCCAAGAAGCTTGGTTATGATTTTTAGTTCTCTCAGGGAAGTTGTGCTGATTTGTGGTTCTCTCAAGGAACTTGGTGGTAATTTACTGATTTAAAAAGAATTTCAAAATTCCGAAAAAGAATGCTCAAACTGTCTGCTTTGGGCGTTGACGTCCTGTCAACGCTTTGGGCAGACAATGCCTCCTCCCTGAGGCATGGCGCAAGCGCCAAGAGCTTCTTTTTCGGAACCGGACAAAATTTTCGTTGAAAATTTTGAGACTTCCGCAGGAAGTCATAGCCTTCTTTGAAATTCGTGCTATCAAAGCAGTTGTGAGAGTGGTAACCCGCCTTTAAGAAAACAGGTGACAATTTTTCACCGCTTTTCTCCCGAAGATAGCAAATCAGATATGCACTATTGTCTACCAAATGTCTGTTTCGGTCAAGCATACAGCTGTTGGTATACTGCGGCGAAATAATTCTCACCTTATCCGCTTGTTCAAGAATAGCGCAGTATTGTTTTTTCTGTTGGTCGTTCCATTTTAAGGATTGCTCATTTGGAGGACAAGGCAGAACCATTATCAATTTGATATGCGAATAATTCTTTTTCAGTTTCAGAACTGTTTTTGCCGCCACTTGATCAAATCCGAGAGCGCCGCCGCTGCCAAAAAACATAACTCCTTCTTGTATCAACATTTTTATTGCTTTTTCGAGATTTTCTTGCAGTTCGGCACAGTCATCGGGAAGTTTGCGATGTCCCGAAAAACACGCTACTTTCATTTTATCTATCATGCTTTTCTCCTATATAAGTTATTTATCACTATTATATCATATATTAGTGATATTTCACTAAGCTTTTTTCACAAAATATTATAAACTATGTTTAGTGAAATATAACTAAACGGAGAATTATATGGGAGTTTATGATATAACAGTCAAGCGTATTAGGGAATTATGCAAGGAGCATAATATCACACCCAATGCCCTGTCTTATGCAGCAGGAATATCACAGTCTACGATCAAAAGCATATTGAACGGTGAAAGCGTCAATCCCGGCGTGGTAACTATCAAGAAGATATGCGACGGCTTTGATATAACTATCGGAGAATTTTTCAACACGGAAGAATTTAACGCATTGGAGCAAGAACTGAAGTGATCATAATTTATCAGCTTTTGGATCATTGATGTGGGGTGTTTATGATATTGAAAATAAAAGATCTGCGTGAGGACAACGACCTGACCCAATCGCAGATCGCCGAAATTATAATGTGCGATCAGTCGCTTTATTCCAAATACGAGCGAGGTGAAAGAGAAATACCTCTCAGACTTCTTATCACTCTTTCCGACTTTTACAATGTCAGCCTTGATTATATTGTTGGCAGGACAAAGAAAAAAGAGATCAATATATAAATTTAAAGGGGCTGTAAGAAAGACAGCCCCTTATTTATGCTCTTAAGAAAGTTGTGCTGATTTGGTTCTCCCAAGAAAATTGGTGGTAATTTACTGATTTAAAAAGAATTTCAAAATTCCGAAAATGGATGCTCAAACTGTCTGCTTTGGGCGTTGACGTCCTGTCAACGCTTTGGGCAGACAATGCGCAAGCGCCAAGAGCTCCATTTTCGGAACCAGACGAAATTTTCGTTGAAAATTTCGTCTTTTTTGAAATTCGTGCTATCAGAGGAGTTGTGCGAGTGGTAGCCCGCTTAATTCTTGATCTGCTGCTTCTTAAATATCACAAACGCAGCCACAAGCAAAATCAGCGAATAGATCACAAACATAGCCACACCCATTTCAAGCGTCATACTGTGATCCAAAGGCGCTTCGCCGCCATAGGAATACAGTCTTTCCAAAGGATCACACCAGAAGTTGGAAAGCTGGAAATAAGGTATAGGGGTGAAAAGAAGTGGAGGACAAGCCTTGCATGCTTTTCCCACAAAGAGAGTTGATGCAGGTCCGCCGAAAATATTTATCAACATCGGAATAGCCATAGATACCACCGCGCGCTTTACCAGCACCGAGAACAGGAACGCAAGGAACACCATGCTGAGAGCAGGCAGGAAGTAGACCGACATTTTCATCAGATAATACAGGAAAGGTGCTGCCTCAAAGGCTTCTCCGCCGCTTACCAAAATGTATGGTATCAGCATATCTTTTCCGCCGTAAATGATAATGTTGGTAATAGTAGACAACGCGGAAGTTGCGGCGATCCAGCCTACCGTGTAGATCAGGAGACAGCAAAGCTTTGAAAGGAGTATTTTCCACCTTGCGCGGGGACGGATCATCAGCAGACGGACAGCGCCCGATGTATGCTCGTTAGCAACGATGACTGCCGCCATAAATATTGCCATAAACATTACCACAGAGAGGTTTATTTGCAGGCACTCTTCCGTTACTCTGCGGGTGCTGATCGAATAGTCGTCCAAAGGTATGCCGTGTTCAAGACTGTAAGCGTATTTTTTAACGACATTATAATACTGTGTCTGTCTTTGCTCCGCTGCTGCCAGATATTCATTGTAATCTTCATAACCGTAGCCGTAAAAATATACATAATCGTTATTATCGCTGAATTTCTTTTCGGAGATCTGAGCGAAATCTGCTCCCTCCTCGGTCATTCCAAAGGCTCTGTCGAGAGTTTGGGCAAAAACGTTCTGCATATCCTCATTTATGCTCTTCAGATCGGTTCTGTCGATAGCTTCATTGACAATATCCATTCCCTCTTTTACCAGCTTTACCGCCATATAGTCCTGTAGCTTGCTCTTATCCTTTTCGTATTCGGTCTTTGCCGCTTCAAAGGCTTTCTTTATATCCGCATAACGATCCTGATAGCGGTCGATCTGAGACTTTGCGTATTCCTCAAAGGTCTGCTTTACATTTACCTTGATGTCCTCTGCGTCCTTTTGGTATCTCTCTATCATCTTCTTGGCAATTTCTTCTGTAACGGGAACTTCTGTTTCCTCATAATATCCGCCGTCACCTATAATGCCGTCCTCGCCTATCATACCGGGAGCAGCAGTCTCGGCAGGAAGCTCTTCGTCATTCTCATCAAAGGACTCTCCCCAATATATAAGCGTGGGCTTGTTGGAATCGTCCCAGGTCAGATAGACGTTGTCAATATAGAAATATTGCTCTATTTCAACAACATCCTTACCTTCGATAAAAAGCTGAAAGGCTCTGATATTCCTGAGATCTCTGATGTAATCCTCTGCATAGGTCGAATACTGCCAGGTATCCGAGGTGAAGCCCTGATCCGCAAAGAAGTGATGACCTTCGGAAACAGTCTGATAGTATTCTCTCTCCACACTGCCCTCCTCGTAGTCCTCCATATATCTTTCCGCATTGGCATAAAAATCGTAATCGTCATAACCGCCTGTCAAACCGTAGGACATTATGGGCGCGCCTATGGAAAGCAGCAGCAAAAGCAGTGTCAATATTTTCCAGCTCATCTGATGATAGATCTTGGAAAGCTCGTTTTGTATAAGTCTTAATACTCCGTGCATTGGTTTTTTCCTTTCCTGTGTGTATTTCATTTTTCTGTATTTAGTTTAATTTAACAGTTATCATATAACAGCCCGTGTTGTCGGGTGAGATAACCGCCCTTTCATAATTTTGTGGTAATTGCAGAGTGCCCTCCGCGGACAGCTCCTGCCTTGAAATAATGTAGTCCTCCGCCTCATACCACAAGCCCTTTTCAAAGGATAAAATGTAGTCCTCCAAAGTAAGGTGGTTATTGTAAATTATGTCTGCGTGAGGCTGCCCCACATAGCGTATGTGCCAGGGCTCAAAGCCTATCTTGGTCTTGCTTTTTCCGAAGGAGGGATAGCGGATTATAAAGCCGTATTGGTGGCATTGGGAATTGACGAACTGCCCTGCTTCCGATTTGATAAAGCCTTCTCCCGCAAAATATTTTACATACACATCAAGGGCAAGACCGCCTTGGTGTTCGCTGGCTCCGGGCTTTATGGCAACAGAGGGGTTGTCTTTATATTCTTGTTCCTGCTGTTCCCGAGTTCTGAAATCACTTGAAACATATAATGGGCTGTCGGTTTTCTCCTTCACCGCTGCGGAAAGCTCGGAATAAGCTGTCTGCATACAGCTGCTCATAAATACTTCCGTGTCCTTATATTCGGAAACGTCGGCGGTAAAGTCGGAGCTTAACATAAACTCATTGTTGACCAGCATCAGACTTTGGTTAAGCTCGGTATTTTCCTTTTCTTCAAGCTCTTTCAGAGTAAATGCCGCGGGAGTGATCAGCTCGGTTTTTTCCACTTTCACCTTCTTGCAGTTTACTCCTAAATATTCCCCCGCAATAAAAAGCAGGTGGGAGTTTTTGTAAAGAAAAACGGCAAGCAGTGAAATGACTATCACCAAAGCCAGGATCATAACTGTGAGCTTGTTTTTCTTTTTTATGTTCTCTTTATTTTCTTTCTTTTCCAATTCTGCACATTCTTTCTCTATATCAGTTTTTTATTTGCTGTTTGTCAAATATTGCAAAGCTCAACATCAAAATTACCGCCGTAAACAGCATTATTACTGCAATACCTGTTGAAAGCTCCATACCGTATTCCGCCGATACGGGAGTGTAGTCAAGGGACATTAAAAATCTATCCAATGGGTCGTACTCCACATATTCCAAGTTCATTATATAGGGGAATAGAGTGTATTTTAGGAAAGGCACTTTGTAAAGGACGGTGCGTGTAAATTCCGCAACGGCTTCTCCAAAGCCGAAAACCATTGCGCCGACCGCTGCCGAAATTGCACCTTTCTTTATAACAAGACTAAGCATAAAGGTAAGCATTGATATGCCAAACATTGAGATCGCGCCCAGGAAGCCTTTGTGGATAGCATTCTGTAACGGTGATACTGCCATAATTTTTCCGTATTTAAAAACCGTGATCTTTGTATCAAGATCTCCCACGCCGTAAAGCAGGGTCGTTGCAAGCGCGGTGACTGTGTAGACAGCTGTCAGGGAAATGGCGATAAATATACAAAGCGCCATTAACTTCGACAGCAGTATTTTCCACCTTGGCTGTGGGCGGACAAGCAAGAGCCGTATTGCCCCTGTGCTGTACTCGCTTCCCATAATGACCGCCGCCAGGAAAATACAGCAGAACATCACCGTGTACAAGCCTGCATTAAGGCTCATATCCAAAACATACTTGGCGGATCTGAAGGTTGAATTGAAAGAGGGGGAAGCGGGGGCTTGGTTTTCTGCGCTGAACACTATCATATCCACCGCGCGTTTAAAATCCTCTTTGGCTTCGGTCATAAACTCGGTGTACTTTTCGTAGCTGTCAAAGGAGAGTGTTTTGTCAATATAGACTTCGCGGTAAAAATTATATTCTCTGCTATTCTCATCAAAAAAATATTCCTTGTCAAAAGCGGCGGCATCGTCAGCACCGAACTGTGCCATTTTTAGCAGTGTTTCGTCCAGCTTTGCTATCCAGCCCTCGTTTTCCTCATCGCAGGTTTTAAAGGCATTCCAGCACTTGATCGCTCCCTCGTAAACCACAATGGTAAGCTCTGCCGTTTCTCTTTCCCAAATGTCGCTTTCGGAACCGCTCAATGCCTTTATCTGCGCCTGCGCGGCGGCAATTTTCCCATAATACTCCGCGGCTTTAAGATCTGCAAATTCCGCCTTGCCCGAATACAAAAGCTGTTTTGCTTTGTCGTAATAGACCTGTACTTCTTCCCTATACTTTGGAATATCCTCTTTTCGGAAGAGAACGTCATCAGCGTAATATCCGTCCAGCCCATGTTCTTCAATAATATGCCAAAATTTGATTTTACCGTCCCGAGGATCTTTTTGGATCAAAGGGAGACCTCTCATTCCGCTTGTGACCTCATCGGGCTCATAACCGCGCTCTATCATTTCTAAGGCGTTCAGTGTGTTGGCGTATCTTAGATAATACTCAAAATATGCGCCTCTCCAGCCGTTAATGTCTATACCGTCATTCTTCATCAGGGCTATGTCGTCAAGTATGGCTTGGTACATTTCCTTCACTGCCCCTTCTTCCTGATTGTACATTTTTTGGTAGTATTCTTCGGTGGTATCATTATGCCGGTCATTTATAACATAAGTCAGCTTGAACAAAAGGGGTGTGCCTATTGCCACAATAAGCATAAGCAAAGCCATAACACGGCAGCTGCGGCGGTGAAAGAGCTTGATCAGCTCGTTTTTCAGCAGCGGTCTCAAAAATAGTTTCATTACTGTCCCACACCGCCTTCGGGTGTGTCGCCGATGATCTCCATAAATGCGTCCTCCAGGGATTTCTGTACGGGAATTACCCCTTCGATATCCACATCTGCAAGAGCTAACTTTTTGATATACTTGGAGATATTTTCCTTTTCAATCATAACTGCAAGCTGTCCGTCATAGAGGGTGTAGTCCACGCTCATTTCCTCTGCTATCTTGATAGCACCATCCTTGTTGGGTGTATCGATATGATAGGTGATACGGTTGTCGCCCGACTGCTTTTCGGTGCGTATCTCCTCCATAGTCATATTGTCGATAACAACACCGTGATTGATAACGCAGACGCGGTCGCACATCAGTTCCAATTCCGCCAGCATATGGCTTGAAACGAAAACGGTACAGCCCTCCTCATGGGCAAGGTGCTTGAAGATGTCGCGCAGCTCCTTTATTCCCGCGGGGTCAAGTCCGTTGGTTGGTTCGTCTAAAACAAGAAGCTTGGGGCGGTGAAGTATAGCTTGGGCGATACCCAGTCTTTGACGCATACCGAGGGAGTATTTGGAGATCTTGTCGTCGATCCTAGCTCTCAGGTGAACTATGTCGATGACCTCCTCCATACGCTCTTTTGTGATGCCGTCCTGCATGCGGGCGTACTGCATAAGGTTCTGTCTGCCTGTTAAATACTTGTACATTTCGGGGTTTTCGATGATACCGCCGATGTTGGCTATTGCTTTTTCAAACTCGGTCTTGACCTCATGACCGCAGATTTTGATCGAGCCGCTGTTGTAGTTGAGCAGTCCTAACATCAGCTTAATGGTGGTAGTCTTGCCCGAACCGTTGGGTCCCAGGAAGCCGAAAACCTCGCCGCCTTTTACAGTCAGGTTGATGTCCTTCAGGATCTCTTTTTTGCCGAAGCTTTTGGATAAGCCGCTTATTTCAAGAACTGTTTCTTTGCTTGTTGGTGATTTCATGTGTAATTTCCTTTCCTTTTTTGTGGCTGTACTATTGGTACCGTATAGTGTACTGTAACTGTTCTACTATGTTTGTATCGCTTAGTACAGTTAATACACTTATATTATAACCGAATTTTTCTATTTGTCAATAGGTTTTCGGAAATTTTTTTGGATCATCGGAGAATTGTAATAGTTTTGGGTTGTATGTATTTACACAAACATCAAAAAATGATATAATGATCTTATACTACAAAGGAGAAATAAAAAATGTCAGACAAACTGCTGCTTGATCCCCAAAAATTTATAATAGACAATGCAGATATGGACGAGGAGAAAAATGACCTTTACTGCAAAAGGCTGATAGAAAAATGGACGCCGCAATTGGAAAATGAAATGCTGGAAGCCTTTATCCGCCTTTACTATGATGATATGTATCAGCAGTGGGGACCCGATGACGAGGAGGAAAGCAAGGAATATTGGCCTGAGATCAAGACACCCGAGGATCTTGTGAATTTTATCGGCACCGACGTTGTGTTGTACGCTTTAGAGGATGCTATTTATGCAAAGAAAGATGGCAGCGATCATTATAAGTCGCAGAATGTGGACGTGTGCGTTATTTTGGGGCTTAACTGTCCTTGGGACGAGGATCACGGCTGGGCGGCTGTTTTTATTGATGAGAAATTTGTTAAGGTTGATCAGGATATTGTTGACTGTGTTTGGTTGGATTAAAGCGCCATATCACGGGCGGGTATGACTGTATATAGGGAGCGGACTTTGGAGCCGCTCTTTTTTATTCTTTAATCGTAATAAATTTGTAAGATTATTTGCGGTTGATGAAAAGCTCTTTATATGATATACTCTTTACTAAGAGAAAAGGGAGGAACAGTCATGGCAGAAACGATCCTGATAGTTGACGATGAAAGAGCAATTGCCGATCTGGTGGAGGTCTATCTGAAAAATGAGGGCTACCAAACGGTGATATGCGAAAATTCCGCAGACGCTTTAAAAGCTGTAGAGAAAGGTCAGATCTCCTTAGCGGTGCTTGATGTGATGCTGCCCGACATGGACGGCTTTACGCTTTTGCAAAGGATAAGGGAAAAACACTTCTTCCCCATAATAATGCTTACCGCTAAGATAGAGGACGGGGATAAAATTAACGGGCTTTCTTTGGGCGCAGACGACTATATCACAAAGCCTTTTAATCCATTGGAGCTTATTGCAAGAGTTAAGACCCAGCTTAGAAGGTTTATTTCTTACAACAGGGAAAATAGGTCGGCAGAGGAAAACGAGATCTCCGTAAGAGGACTTTTTATCTGCAAGGACAGCCGCAAATGCACCAAAAACGGAAAGGAAATTTCCCTGACCCCTTTAGAATTTGACATCTTATGGTATCTGTGCAGTAAAAAGGGCAGCGTTGCCACCTTTGAGGAACTGTACGAAACCGTATGGGGCGAAAAATACTTTGAGAGCAACAACACCATAATGGCGCATATAGCAAGGCTCCGTGAAAAGCTGGGAGAGCCTGCCAGAAAGCCCGAATATGTAAAATCAGTCTGGGGGGTGGGGTATAAAGTTGAGCAGTGAGAGGAGAAAATTCAGCCGCAGCCATATCACAAGGCGGATAATTTTTCAGTATTTTGTTTCTATGGCGGTCTTTATCGCTGTACTGATCGCCGGTATCTTTGTGTGCAAGTGGGTCTGTGAAAGCCGCGTATGGCTGGACTACGACCCAAACTACAAAAGGCTGAAATTCATACAGGACAATATCGTTTCCATAAGCTGTATCATAATCATTATCGGCGGAACTATTATCACAAATATTTTTATAGTGCGGCTTCTGAAATATATTGATGAGATAGTGGGTGCGGCAAAGCAGCTCACTTCCCCGGACGAAAGGGAAATTTCTTTAAGGGGAACGCTGTTTGAGATAGAGCAGGAGCTTAATTTATCCAGGGAAAGGGCGCTGCGCAGCAACGAGCTTGCCAAGGAAGCGGAAAAGCGGAAAAACGATCTGATAATGTACCTTGCCCACGATCTGAAAACGCCGCTGACGGCGGTAATAGGCTATCTGACCTTACTCAGAGATGAGCCCGAATTAAGCCTTAGACTTAAAGCAAAGTACACGGGTATCGCCCTTGACAAGGCGCAAAGGCTGGAGGAATTGATAAACGAATTTTTTGAGATAACAAGGTTCAATCTCACTAATATTTCTTTGGAGCTGCAAAGCATAAATCTTAGCCGAATGCTTGAACAGATATGCGATGAGTTTACGCCGATCTTAGCGCAAAAGGGGCTTATGTGGGAAACGGATATTCAGAAGGATATTCAGCTTTTGTGCGACCCCGACAAGCTGGAAAGGGTTTTTGACAACCTTATACGCAACAGTATAAATTACAGCTATGAAAATTCCCCCGTTTCGCTGAAATTACAGCAAAGGGAGGGAAAGATCACGGTGACGGTGGAAAACAGAGGAAAGAACATTCCCCCCGAAAAACTTTCAAGGATATTTGAACAGTTTTACCGCCTTGACAGCTCCCGCAGCAGCGAAACAGGCGGTGCGGGGCTGGGGCTTGCCATTGCTAAGGAGATAGTAAGGCTGCACGGCGGTGAGATCTTTGCAGAGAGCGAGGGGGAGAGAGTCAGGTTTTTGGTTAGGCTGGGAACGGATTAGAGTATTTCTTGTTGCAAAAAAAGCTTTTTGTATGATATACTGTATAACATCATATAAGCAAGGCGGAAAACAACGTGGATATTGTCGGAAAAATCGATATAAATCTATATAAATGTATTACCGAAGATATTCAATCGGACAAGGTAATAATTACAGACAAGCAAATCGAACATATAAAGGAAAATCACCCAACCGATTATGAAAAATATTTTGAATATGCGTTACAAGCCGTTCAAAATCCCGATTACATAATGGAAGCCAACAAACCAAATACCGCTGTCATATTAAAACACATCTGTGATAATGGAAAGAATTATAAACTGATCTTGCGGCTGAAAACATCTGCCGACCCCGCAAAGTATGAAAATTCCGTAATTACATTTTTCAAAACAGATGATAAAAAGTGGCGGCAATATATACGCACTAAAAAGATTTTGTATTCTGTAAGCAATCCTATTGACAATACAGAATAAAAACGGTATAATAAGTATAAGATAATATGTGGTGTTTGAGGTGGAAATTTTCGTGGCATCCACACGCCGCCGGTACTGACAGGGGAAACCCGAGAGATGCAGGAGCCCGCCACGCCTGCCAAACTTCCACATTAATCCCTTCTTGAGATATCAAGGAGGGATTTCTTATCACAGATTTTTATAAGGAGGTGAAAAACCCAATGCTGATCAATGCAAAAGCTCCATGCAGAGTTTGAGGACGCTGTATGGAGGATAAAGGCTTGTTTTACGAAATAAAAACAAGCTCCGAATGTCCTCGGACTTTGCATTCTTTCAACAACAAAAAATTTAAAGAAAGAGAGCAAGGTCACTATGAAATTTAAGAAAATAAACAAAAATTTAAGATCCTATCTGATACTCTGGAGTACCCAATCCCTTTCCGCCTTAGGCAGCGGAATGACGGGCTACGCCTTGGTGCTGTGGCTGTATCTTGACAGCGGTTCCGCACTTCAGACGGCGCTGCTTTCCATTTGCTCCTATGCCCCTTACGTCCTTATGAGCATTTTTGCGGGAGCGTTAAGCGACAGGTGGGACAAAAAGAAAACAATGCTGATATGCGACCTTTTTGCCGCCCTCAGCACTGTTTTAGTCCTTATTTTGATAAAAACAGACTCCCTTGTGCCGTGGCATTTATACCTTATCAACGCTGTAAGCGGACTTATGAACACCGTTCAGCAGCCTGCAAGCGAGGTAGCCTCCACACTGCTTATCCCAAAGGAGTATTATCAGAAAACCAGCGGATTAAGGTCTTTTTCACAATCCCTTAATTCCATTCTCACCCCTGTAATTGCCACCGTGCTTTTTACCTTTGGGGGAATCGAAACGGTCATTGCCGTTGACCTTTCCACCTTTTTGCTTGCCTTTGTTGTGCTTTGGCTGTTTATTAAAATACCCAAGACTGCAAAAGAGGAGGGCAAGGGTCAGTCCGTACTTTCTGCCGCCCGTGACGGTTTGGTGTGGCTGAAAAACAAGCCGCTGATTTTAAGGCTTATTATGTTTCTTGCCGCTATAAACCTTGTAGCGTCGATCTATGACGCCGTGATGCCTGCTATGCTCTTGTCAAAAAGCAACGGGGGAGAAGGCGTTTTGGGCTTGGTGAACACCTTTGTGGGAATAGCTTCGCTTTTGGGCAGCATAGTCTGCACAGTTCTCCCTGCTCCAAAAAACCGCGTCAGGGCTATTTGTGTGGCGCTGTTTATTTCCATGAGTACGGAAAACTTTCTGCTGGCTTTCGGAAACCACCCTGCTTTTTGGTGCGTGGGCGCAGTTATGGGCTGGATAGTAATTCCCTACATGAACGCCAACATGGACGTTATCTTCCGAAACGAGATACCGCCCGAAATGCAGGGCAGAGTTTTTTCCTGCCGCAATACTTTGCAGTTCTTTTCCATTCCCGTGGGGTTCTTCCTGGGGGGATTTTTGGTGGACAATGTTTTTGAGCCCTTTATGTCGGTGCAAGAGCAAGGCTCTGTCTTGACCGATATTTTCGGAAGTGAAAAAGGTTCGGGGGCTGCTTTTCTGTTTGCCGTTATCGGCGTTGCCGGTGTGGTGGTCTGCGCGGTGTTTAGTTTTCTGCTTAGGAAGTATAAGTGGAGAGACCCCGAATGATTGATAATTTGCCTTTTGACAGCATATAACAAAGTCATCATATCAACATTCTTTAAGGAGGCGACAATATGAGAGAAGTTGAACAATCAGACATCAGTTACAGCACTGATAAAAATCTCTGTTCGGTTTTTGTCGGTGTGTGTAAGTCTCAAGAACTGTTTGAGCAATATTGGGAAAAGGATTATGACCTTTTGTGGGACGACTGCATAGGCTTTGAAATGGGTGTGGATTTCGGTATCAATACCTATGATGAGGATTTTGCGGTCATGGTATTGCAGAAGGGCTTGACCGACCAAATAGATGAGCTTGTCAAGGACGCTGAGGTCTTTGATGTTGACGCGCTGAAAAGAATGTATCCCGATGGGCTGGACAGACAGTATAACGCGATCGTTGTTCTTGATAGAATGGCTTATGACGGTAATGTCAGAGAAGTTGACAATGAGGAATTTGGGTATTTTAGGTTTTTGGGTGTGTTTGATAGTTTTTAAGGATATGTAAATATTTAAAAAGGAGCTGCAAAAAAACAGCTCCTTTTATTTTATTAACATCAAGAAATTTTTACTCTGCCAAATCAAACAAGCCTCAAAGCGGAGTTAAAAAATGAATATATCTGATTTCTGTAAGTATTTATACTTGCCATATTCAGCAGCTTGCTGTTATGGATTTGGAAGCCGGGTAGGCTCTTCTTTAATTTCTGCCTTTGGACTTAATTTGTCGATTATTTCTTTATTTTGTTCTCGCAATCGTAAATCCGGTAATGCTATGACATATAAGTAACCGAAAATCGGCACCCAAAGGCACCACGCCATTATATGAAGCACATCGGGATTATAGCCTTTTTGCGATACTACCACGCTCATTTTTGCTGCCATATTCATATTTATTACTATGAGGATCACAATAACCACAAGAATTAAAAATATAATCATTTTTTCATCTCCTTTACTTCAACAATTTTGAATTATTGATTGTATCCTTGATTTTTAAAGCCTCTTGACATAGTATTCTGCCCGCCTCAGAAAAACTCTTAATTCCGTTTTCCTTTTGAAATTCGACTATTTGTTCTTCCAGCTCTTGGTCATTTTGACCAAATGATATAGCGCTCATTAAAGTTCCCTCCATTTAATTTTTTCACAAACCCATTATACCACACAAAAAGTATATTGTTAAGTGAACTTTCACCTTATAATGAGTTTTTACTTACTCTAAAAAGTGTAAAATAGCATTAGGAGGTGATTTTATGTACTATGTGGATTATAAAAAGCTTGGAGAACGCATTGCCGCCCGCCGAAGAGAGCTGGGCTTGAAGCAGTGGCAGGTGAACGATATGGCGGGGCTGTCCGACAAGTATCTGTCCAATATCGAGCGGGCAAGCTCTGTGCCCAGCGTAGATGTGCTTATGCGTTTGTGTTCTGCATTGGACACCACCCCCGACGCTCTTTTGCTTGGGGCTTCCTCTGCCGAAAATGAGGGGGACTGCGTTAAGTCAGCGGTCAGTAAGATCAGCAAAATGAACGATAAACAGATCAAGCTTGCTGACAGTCTTTTGGATTGGATCTTGACGCAGGATATTTAGGGTAGATTTTGAAAATACACACTCGGTTTTGTATATAAAAAGGAGCTGCGGCAAAACAGCTCCTTTTATTTACTCTTTAACTAAAACCTAAGTTTATTTCAACAAGTCTTTAAAACTTCCTGCTTACTTACATTTTGCGCCCGCCTGCAATTCCTTCTCCAAAAACTCCTTAATATACGGATCGTTTTCCTCGCTCAATGTAGGCTGAAACGCCATATAACGGCATTTTTGATACTTCTCGCCGTCCAATTCAAAGGTATACCCCATTACGCACTTGGGATTGCAGTCGTCGGGATCGATAAGCCGTTTACAGACAGAGGCTTTCTTGATCTCCTTTTTCACCTTTTCGGGCAGCGTATCAAGAAAGCTTTGATACTCCCCTATATGTTCGGGATAAATGCGAAGCTTCATTCCCGTTTTTCGGGTTATGAAAGTCGCCAAAGACCTTTTGCTGCTCTTAAGCACATAGGACACTACATAGCCGCTTTTTTGCAGCTTTATGTCGCATTTACAGCCGTTATCTGTCAGATACTCGTTTATCTGTTTTACAAAACCGCGGAAACCTTCGCCGACTGTTTCTAAAAAAGTACTGAATTTCTCCTCCATGATAATAATTCCCCCTCCGCTATGCCTTTTTCTTTGTTACGGGTATCCACACCTCATACTGCGCGTTCTGAGGATCGGGATTTAGGTAGACCTCAATATCGGGGGCGTTGGCATATTCATAACCCGAGGTGGGCAGCCACTCTGTTATTACACGCCGCTCCAATTCCTGTATTGACAGATTGGTGCCCGATCCCGAAAAGATCGCCCAGGTGGAGGCGGGGACAGTGTATTCTTCAAACTCATCACTTGGGGCGTTGCTTGAAACTGCAATGAAATACTTCCACTGCTCTTCGTCATTGCAGGCGCTTACTCCCAAAAGTCCCATTGGGGGAGTATTCATCATTGCCGCCAGCTTCTGTATAGTCCCGTTAATGGCGGCGTTCCCCCACATACCGGGCACTACGGCAAAGTTGTTTTCGATCTCCTTGTCAAGGGGCGCGGATACTCCGATAACGCGGAAGGCTTCCTTTGTTTCGATCCTGTAATCCATTTCCGTCGCCCCGTTTACGGCGATTTTAAATACAATGGGAGAAAAGGTTTTTACCGATACGCCCTCGTCCTTCACAGATGAGGGCGCTATGCCGTGAAATGACTGAAAGGCTCTGTTGAACGCGGTGGGAGAACTGTAGCCGTACTTCTCCGCGATGTCTATTATGCGTTCCTTTCCCCCCTGCAGATCTACTGCTGCCAGGGACATTTTTCTCTTTCGGATATACTCTGCCAGAGTGATACCCGCCATGTAGGTAAACATTCTCTGATAGTGATAGGCGGAGCAACAGGCGATCCGTCCAAGCTGTTCATAGTCTATCTCATCTGTCAGATGTTCCTCAATATATTTCAGGCTTTGATTCAATCTTTCGACCCATTCCATAAAATACCTCCTTATATGCGAATATGCGAAAAACAGATTTGTTTTTATTATAGATCCAAAACTTTATCTTGTCCTCTCTATCTTTGCACAAATAAGAGAGATATAATATTTAACGGTCAGGGATTTATGCGGCTTTTGTATCTGTCTGTCAAAAACATCTTATTACTAATACCCATTTTGACAGTAGATAAGATCTGCTGTCAAAATCCTTCGGCCTTGCCAAAGGATCGCCAAGGGCGGTGGGTATTTATGTTCAATACAGTCTATTTCACTTCCTGAACCTTTTAGCCAACCCGCCCTCTGACGTTTCTCGGTAGATAACTTTCAAATCCTTGCCTGTCTCATACATAGTTTCAACAATGGTATCAAAGCTTATCATCCGTGAATCTGCAAGGAAGTCCGCAAGGTTGACGGCGTTAAGCGCCCGCATTGCGGCAATGGCATTGCGCTCAATACATGGTATCTGCACAAGCCCCAAAACAGGATCGCATGTTAAGCCTAAATGATGTTCTATAGACATCTCCGCAGCATATTCGATCTGATCAAGATCCAGTTCAAACAGCTCTGCTGCCGCAGCCGCAGCCATGGAGCAGGCAGAGCCTATCTCTGCTTGGCAGCCGCATTCGGCACCGCTTATGGAGGCGTTTGTTTTGATGAGATCACCGATTATGCCCGCCGTTGCAAGAGCGCGGATTATCTGTGTATCAGTGAAGTTGTGCTTTTTCTGTAAAAACATCAGCACAGCGGGAACAACTCCGCATGCCCCGCATGTGGGCGCCGTGGCTATGGTGCCGCCTGACGCATTCTGCTCGCTTACCGCATAGGCATAGGCGCATATCAGACGGTTGGTCTTTGTTTCCTCGCTCTCGTCAATGTGCCTTTGGCGGTACAGATACCTGGCTTTTCTCTGCAGCGCGATGCCGCCCTGCAGAACTCCCTGCGCTTCAAGCCCCTCTTTGACCGCGTTTTTCATCACTTCCCAAACCTCGGAAAGATAGTCAAATATTTCCACCCCTTCGCGCTGCTCCACATACTGCCAGATCCGTATATCCTTTTTTCGGCAATAGTCCGAGATCTCTCTGAAAGAGTTAAGGTCATAAACATCAGGATATGATAACTCCCTGTCGCCGTCTTTAAGAATTTCTCCGCCGCCGATGCTGTAATACCGTTCACGCGCAATTTCACAGCCGTCGGAATATGCCATAAAGTCCACTGTGTTTGGGTGAAAATCGGTGGGTGTGGTCGTATCTGCAACTATTTCACAGTCTCGGCCTTCAAAAGCTTCCCTTAGAATGCTGTCCGTCATATGTCCTTTTCCGGTTTTTGCCAGAGAACCGTAGAGGATAATTTTATAGCGTTCGGCATCAGGGTACATTGACAGAAAGTTTTCTGCCGCCGCAAGAGGCCCCATTGTATGTGACGATGAGGGTCCGCGGCCGATGCGGTACAAATATTTCAATGATTGCATATCAATAGCCTCCTTATCGGGCAATAGCAATGAAATACACAATTCTAATACTAATACCCACCGCCGCTGCGGTTCCTTCGGCAAAGCCGAAGAATTTTTACAGTAGATTTTATCTGCTGTAAAAATGGGTATTAGTATAAGACCGTAATTTTGATAGGTTTATGCGCCTAATATTTTAGCATTGTTTGCTGTTTTTGTCAATGTTTTTCTGCATTATGCAATCATAAAATTGATATATCTTATGTGTTCTACGATAAAAACAATAAAAAAGAATAAAACCCATAAACTCAATGTTTACAGGTTTTTATTGTGACATTGTTATAAAAAATACTTCTTGAAAACAAGAAATCGCAGATATGTCCAATATTACAGATTTTAATGCATTGCGCCAAATGTAAAGGTTCTCTAAGGCACAGCATCACACAAGCGCGAAATGCAAATGTTCCCTAAAAGCATCTCACAAACGCAGCACACACCAAATACAAAAGTTCCCTAAAGCACAACGCTTCACAAGCGCAGCACGTGTCCAATAATTTTTTGCCGACGCAGTCCGCAAAAAATTATTGGACGAAAAATGAGGGGCGAGATGTTCCTCGCCCCAAATTTTTCTTGGCTCCCCCTACTGGACTTGAACCAGTGACATCTTGATTAACAGTCAAGCGCTCTACCGACTGAGCTAAGGAGGAATATATCGGCTTTCATATTATATTCACCGAAAGCCACAGATATACGAAAAACCACTAAATTAAGTGGTCTTTCTTCTTGTGCCGGCATTATCTATCTTCCCGGGCCGTCACCAGCCAAGTATTTTCGACGCAAACGAGCTTAACTACTGTGTTCGGAATGGGAACAGGTGGGACCTCGTCACAATCAACACCGACTAAGAGAAACTATTCTCTCAAAATTGAACAACGAAACGGGGGAGATGCAAGACACAATCTGAAATTGAAGGATAAGCCCTCGACCGATTAGTATTCGCTGGCTGAACGTCTCACAACGCTTACACCTTGAACCTATCAACCTCGTAGTCTACAAGGGGTCTTAACTCATAAAGAGTGGGATATCTTATCTTAAGGACGGCTTCACGCTTAGATGCTTTCAGCGTTTATCCGATCCGCACTTAGCTGCCCAGCTGTGCCACTGGCGTGACAACTGGTGCACCAGAGGTGCGTCCA
>JAAVIE010000140.1 GCA_014799325.1 Oscillospiraceae bacterium | reverse complement strand
TCCGTAATATATAGCGTCGGAATACCGCAGAGTTTTACCGCCCATTTCGTCATACAGCAGCTTGATCTTTTCCATATACTCTTTATCGTCAAAATAATCTATCATATAGGAAAATTCCGTCCACTGAAAACCCCGTCCTGTGTCGGTAAGCTCCTTGGTGCGGGCTTCGGATATCTTCGCGCCGTATTCCTTTAAGATCTTCGTGATACCCTTAGTACCGCTTATAATGGAGTAAAACAGCAGTTCGTCAATATCAAGAGCGATCTTTTCGCGGTTCTCGCAAAGATACCTTACGATATTAGTCCTTTCCTCCAAAGGCAGGGCGATAAAGGTTTTTATCTCCTCTCTCCTGATGCTGGTATTCCTTACTGTGTTCGTAAAAAATCCGTCTCTTACGTCCATAAAGGCGGCGCACCGCATAGCCTTTGTCATTTCCAAAGGCGCCAGCCAGTAGTAAATTGTGTAATATGTGCCGTGAGGAGGGCGTGTATAGGCAAAGCTTGCGCCGCCCTCTACTAAAGCCTTTACATAAGGCAGACCTCTGAAGCGGCAAGCCAGCCCCAAGGCTCTCGCTGTGTTCATAAGTTCGCCCAGCTGCTTATATATAGCGGAAATTTCCTGGGGCGTCTTTGTAAGTACAGCGTTTTCCAGCGTTTCTAACTTTGCTCTTGAATATTCCATTATTTGTCCTCCATGTTGTCTTTGATGATGTAATGTATATTATTCGATCTGCAGTATTCCTCCGCAAAACTATCGGCAGGCACGGTCACAGTCAAGTCTTTGCACTCAGGTTGAGACCGCCCGGAAAAGATGCTTTTCTGTTCCTCCCCCTGCATAGTATTTCTGATCTTATTCAGCGATTTGGGAAATACCACAGATCTCAGCTTCGGGCAGTCTAAGAAAACACTTTCCCCAAGCTCGTTTACTCCCTCGGGAATAATTATCTCTTCCAGACTCAGACAGCGTCCAAATGCCATTCTCCTTATTTTCCTGACAGTAGGTGGTAAAGTTACCCTTTGCAGTTTATCACAGAATGCAAAACAGCCTATCTCGATCGCTGTTATTTCACCCAAAATATCTGCCGATACCAGGCTTTTACAGCTGCAAAATGCCTCTACTCCTATCTGCTTTACCGATGAGGGGATATGTATCTCCGAGATCTTTTCGCAGTTGCTAAAAGTGCTTGATCCTATTTCTTTTACAGAATCGGGAATATCTATTTTCATAAGATTTTTACAGCCGTAAAATGCCCCCGATCTTATTATTTCAACTTCACCCGAAATATCAATGTCGGAAAGGCTTGTACAATGAGTAAAAACGTTATTCTCAATAACCCTGACAGCCTTGGGTATATTTACGGAGGTAAGCCCGTAGCAGTCGTAAAAAGCGCCCGGCTCTATCTCCGTCACCGTTTCGGGCAAGGTGACCTTGGTGATGCTTTTCCGAAGCTTTTTCTGCTCCGCTGTCAGCCGCGCTCCTCTTGGAGAAAACGCATACTCCCCGATCTCCCTTACAATGTCCTTTCCTATCCTGTCGGGCACTCTCACCTCGGTCTGCTTGCCCTTGTACCGTGTTATAACGATACCGCCGTCATTACGCTTTTCAAAGCCCCACAGCTTTTTTAATTCCGTCACCGAATTAGGATCGGCGTTAAGCTCCCGCATAAGCTTTTTCTCCGCCTTTTCCCGCTCTTTCACGAGATCGGCAGTGTTATTTTTAAATTCCAGCAGCCATGCGGTACACTCGGTCTTTTCATTATCGGCGGCAAATTTTATCAGCTCGTCTCTTTTCTTCGGCTTACTCAGCCAGCCATGCTTTTCACAGACCGCCAAAAGCTCGGAACGGTCAAGCAGAACAAATTCCTCCATAGTTCTTTTTTGACCAAGTATTTTCGTATCAAAATGCGCAATGATCTGATCCAAAGCCTCAGGCTCATATAATAACCCTTTTTGAAAAATACTCTGTAGACGGGTGTTAACGGAGACGACCATATTTTCATCAAGATCCTTCGCCAGCTCCGCCGCAGCCTTGGCAAATTCCTCCGCAGTCGTAAAGGTCACATTATCACAAAAATCGGAATAACGATAGGGAAGTGCGTCCTCCCTGCCCGTCAGCATTTTAAGCGCTCTTTGCGGCAGTCGTATCCCTTTTTCCCTCAGAAGCTCCGTTACCTTATGATCGCAGTGTGTTATTGCAAGATACAAAAGCCTTTCCAAGTCGCAGACCTTTTTATCGTTAAGCCGGATAAAATACCGCACGCATTTCAGCCGTTCCTCCTCTGATATGGCGTCCACCTCTTCATTGAATGCAAGCAGGCTGTCCTTCGGGATCTCACCCTTGTATACGGGATCATAGGAAGCTCTATGTAAAATAGTTTTCGGATCAAGGAGAGAAAACATAAAATCATCTTCTGAGGTATAATAATCTCCCTTCCAGAAATTCAGATACTGCACACGCCGAAAAAGCCCCATATCTTCTGTTCTGAACACCACGCCGTTATCCACAAGCACCTTTACCCATTCCACCCCGCGGAAATGGCAGGCAAATCCCAGGGCACGGCTGCTTTTCTCCACCGTTCCCAGCTTTCTGCATGTCAAGCTTAGCTCCTCCGGTGAGCTGAAAAGCACTGCTTTTTCAAGTACGGCTGTCTTTGCAGTTTCGGTCATTTTTCTTCCTCCATAATGATGTAATTTATGTTATTGCTTTTGCAGTATTCTTCTGCATAGCTATCGGCAGGCACGGTCACAGTCAAGTCCTTGCACTCCGAAACGAACCATTCCGAAAAAATATTCTTTGTCCCCTCGCCTTTCAGCACAGAGTTTTTGATAAGCTTTACCGATTTTGGGAGAATGACCGATCTGAGTTTTGGACAGTCGGCAAATACCTTTTCGCCTATCTCACAAACACCTTCGGGTATGGTTATTTCTTCAAGCTCCGAACACCCCCAAAATGCCAAAGTTCCTATTTCTTTGACAGTGGGCGGAATTGCGACCTTTTTCAGATTTTCACAGCTTGAAAAACAGCCGTTTCTGATTTTTGTTATCCCCTCAGACAGAACTGCGGAGGTAAGCTTTACACAGCCGCTAAAAGCATTTGTTCCTATTTCTGTTACAGATGACGGAATATTTATTTCCGAAAGCTTTTTACAGGCGTAAAATGTGTTTTCTCCTATACTGCCGACCCCATTTGGAATATTTACGGAGATCAGGTTAAAACAACGGAAAAACACATTGTCATCAAGGACTCTGACAGCCTTTGGAATATTTACGGAGGAAAGCTTTTCACATTCGCAAAAAGCATATTTTCCTATAACCTCAACAGTTTCGGGCAAAACGATCTTGGTTATATTAAGCCGCAATCCTGCCTGCTCCTTCGTAAGCCGTTTAGCATCGGGAGAAAAAGCATACTCGCCTATCTCCCTTACAATGTCCTTGCCTATTTTTTCAGGAACAATAACCTTGGTGTGTTTTCCCTTGTACCGTGTCAGGACAATACCGCCTTCACTGCGTTTCTCATAAGCCCACAGCTTTTTTAATTCCGTAATGGAATTGGGATCGGCATTAAGCTCCCTCATCAGCTTTTTCTCCGCCTTTTCTTGCTCCGCCTTAAGATCGGCGGTGCGTTTTTTAAAGTCCAAAAGCCATGCGGTACACTCGGTCTTGTTGTTGTCAGAAGCGAACTTTATCATCTCGTCACGCTTCCTCGGCATTTTCAGCCAGCCGTGTTTTTCGCAAACCACCAAAAGCCCGGGCTTTTCCATTGAAATGATCAGCTCCATAGCTTTCTTTTTATTGATCTTTTTATTGTCAAAATGTGAGAGGATATAGTCAAAGACCCATGGCTCCTCCGAAAATTCATATATTATGCTATATATAAAATAATAATTGCTTGTAATAAGCTTGCCGCTCTCCAGATCCTTTGACAGCTCGCTTATGATCCACATTAGCTCCTGCACGGTCATATCGGACAGATTAAAGGTGTAAAACCAAAAATCGCCCTCCATATTTGCTTTATATCCGTTTATCAGTATATCCACAGCGACCTGAGGTATTGTAAGCCCTTTTTTTCTCAAAAGCTCTACGACTTTATAGTCACAGTGTACTATTGCATAATACAAAAGATCCTGCAGATTGCAGACGCTGCTGTCGTTAAGCTCGATAAAATACCTGACGCATTCCAGTCTTTCCTCTTCGGAAATGCTGTCAATTACTTTTCCAAAGGCTGATATACTGTCCCTGGCTATGCCTTCCTCTCCCTTCCACTTTTGGGTCATTACCTTTATCCAAAATTTAGGGTCAAGGAGAGAAAAAGAAAAATCCTTCTGATAATCGTAATAGGACACACCGTTTGGATTATCAAAGTGTATGCCATTATACACACCTTTTTTCCCCTCTTTAAACACTGCCCCATTTTTAACCAGCACTTTCACCCATTCCACTCCTCGGAAATGGCAGGCAAGCCCCAATGCCCGGTTCATATTATCCACAGCTCCTATATCGTCAAAGAGCTTCTCCAATGTCTCCGGAGTGCTGAAAAGCACCGCTTTTTCAATAACTCTTGTCTTTTCCTCAACAGTCATATTTTCTACCTTAATTTTTTGATTTTTTATTATTCTTTAGTTATATAATTTATATTGTTTCTCTTACAATACCTTTCGGCATAGCTTTTTTCGCTGACCGTAACAGTCACCTTTTCGCTGCCCGCAAAAACAGTTTCAAGCTCCCACCCCTTGCGCTTATAATTCTTGACCGACTTCAAGGATTCGGGAAAAGCAACGGACTTAAGCTCAGGGCAGTCAGCAAAGACCTTTTCACAGATCTCCTCCACCCCCTCGGGAATAACGATCTCTTCAAGAGTAAAGCACCGCAGAAAAGCCCACTTTTCTATTTTCTTAACAGAAGAGGGAATTGCCACGTTTTTCAACAGCTTGCACCCCGAAAAACAGCCGCCCTTTATTACGGTTAGCCCCTCGGGCAGCACAACGGAAGCAAGGCTCTCACAGCACAAAAATGCGCTTAATCCTATCTCCTCTACCGACAAAGGGATATCTATTTCGGGAAGAGACTTACAGCCGCAAAATGCGCTTGCACCTATACTCTTAACACTCTCGGGCAGATTTATGGAGCAAAGTCTCTCGCAGTCGTAAAAAGCCCCCTCTCTTACAGCTTCCACAGTCCGGGGCAAAATAACCTTTGTTATCTGCCTTCGGAACCCCTTCTGTTCCTCTGTGAGCCTTAACGCGTTAGGCGAAAAAGCCCGCTCGCCTATCTCCCTCACGACTTCCTTACCGATCTTCTCGGGCACTTCCACCTCGGTGTGCTTACCCTTGTACCGCGTTATAACGATACCGCCGCCCTCTAACTTTTCAAAGCCCCAAGTCTTTTTAAGTTCGGTAACGGAATTGGGATCGGCGTTAAGCTGCTGCATAAGCCTTTTATCCGCCTTTTCCTGCTCCGCTTTCAGATCTGCTGTGCGGTTTTTGAATTCCAACAGCCACGCGGTACACTCTGTCTTGTCGTTATCCGCCGCAAACTGTATCATCTCATCACGCTTTTTTGGCATTTTCAGCCAGCCGTGCTTTTCACAGATCGCCAAAAGCTCGGGGCGCTCTTTCATAATAATTTGCTGCATGGTTTGCTTCTGATTGAATTTTCTCGGATTAAAACGGGAAAGAACGCACTCAAAAACCTCGGGCTCAAAAAAGAATCTGGGTTTTATATTATCCATAAGCCACGCAGTGACAGTTATCTTTTCCTTTTCCTCCATATCCTTTGACAGCTCCTCCACCGACCATAAAAATTCCTTTGCTGTCATAGATCTTATGTTAAGGCAATAATACCAGAAGAAATAATGATCCTGCTCATTTTCCCCTGTCAGCATTTCACGGGCGCTTTTTGAGATAGTGATCCCTTTTTCCCTCAACAGCTCGGTGACCTCATAATCGCAGTATATTATGGCAAGGTACAAAAGCCTTTGCAGATCGCAGATATTGCTGTCATTAAGCTCTGTAAAATACCTTACACATTCCATTCTTTCTTCATGGGAAACAGCGTCAAATTCATTATCAAAGGCGCGTATACAGTCTCCGGGAACCAAATCGTTATCTTTAGTCTGAAGATAGGACATTTTCCTTATCTGCAGCCTTGAATCTACAAGAGAAAACATAAAGTCGTCATATAAAGCATAATAAAGCTGCCCTTTAGGCGTTGTATAGCATCTGTTCTGAAACTGCCGCATATCGATATGCTTGAACACCACACCGTTTTGTACCAGCACCTTTACCCATTCAAGCCCTCTGAAATGGCAGGCAAGTCCCAGGGCGCGGCTTCTCTTGTCAAAGCTCCCAAGCCGCTTGCAAGTTCTGTCAAGCTCTTCGGGAGTGTCAAAAAACACAGCTCTTTCAAGCTCTAAAATTTTCTCGGTCTCAGTCATTTTCTTCCTCCATGATCGTATACTTGATATCGTTTTCCTTGCAGTATTCTTCTGCGCAGCTTCTGGCGGGCACTCTAACAGTAAGATCATTACAGCCGTCAAAGACCGTTTTCGGCTTATACCCCTTCAAGCCGACACACCACATTGATCTTACCGATCTCGGCAGCGTTACGGATCTCAGACTGCCGCATTTTATAAATGCCTCCTGACCAATATCTTTCACACCTTCGGGTATTTTTATTTCTTCAAGGGAACTGCACCGTGCAAACGCCTCTCTGCCTATTTTCCTGACAGTGGGCGGGATCGTGACCGTTTTCAGCGAGCCGCACTCCGAAAAAGTGCTGTTGCTGATTTCTGTTATCCCGTCAGGCAGATTTATGGAGACCAGACTTTCACAGCATGAAAATGCGTTCCCTCCTATTTTCTTTACCGAAAGGGGAATGTTTATTTTCAAAAGCCTTATACAGCGGTAAAAAGCAAAATTGCCGATCTCCTCTACCCCGTCGGATAAAAAAGCTTCTTCAAGGAAAATACAGTTTCTGAACGCCCAATCTCCTATTTTTTTGATGTTTGAGGGAATTTCAAGCCTTTCCAAGCTTGTGCAGCCTGCAAAACAGCCCTCGCTGATCTCTGTTATCCCCATTGGAATATCTATTGACTTAAGACCGGTACAGCCGTAAAATGCGGTTTTCCCGATCTCCTTTACCGACACAGGGATATTTATCTTGGAAAGGTTTCGACAGGAAGAAAAGGCATTCTCTCCGATCTCTTCCGTTCCCTCTGAAATATGTACCGAAACAAGCTCTCTGCACTCATAAAAAGCCCTTTCTCCTATAACCTCCAACGTTTTGGGCAAACCGATCCTTGTGATATTTTTCCGCCGCTCCTTCTGTTCTTCTGTAAGTCGGGACGCGGCAGGGGAAAATGCTTCTTTGCCAATTTTCTTTACAATATCCTTGCCTATTTTCTCGGGTACAAGAATCTCGTCTCGCTTCCCCTTATACCGCGTTATAACGATACCGCCGTCCCCGCGTTTTTCAAAACCCCACATCTTTTTCATTTCTGTGAGGGAGAAGGGATCTGCATTAAGCTCTCTTTGCAGCTTTTTCTCCGCCTTCTCCCGTTCCGCCGCAGGGTCGGAGGTACGCTTTTTGAAGTCCAGAAGCCAAGCAGCACACTCGGTCATGTCGTTATCCGCCGCAAACTGTATCATCTCATCGCGCTTTTTGGGCATTTTCAGCCAGCCGAGCTTTTCGCAGACCGCCAAAAGCGCAGGGCTTCCGCTCAAAATAATTTCCTGCATGATCTTCTTCTGACTGATCCTTTTTATATCAAAATGAGTAAGAAAGCACTCAAATGCTTCGGGTTCATGTTCACGGATCAATTTGTCTTTTAAACTCTCAATGTCCCTGATATATCCGCCGATAACACTGTTTTCCCCCATATCCTTTAACAATTCACCGATAGTCCAAACAAACTCCTTCGCCCTCATATATGCAGTGTTAATAAAAAACTGGGTTTGACCTGTATGATCTCCTATCAGCATCATTTCACAGGTCCTTTGCGGGATAGTTACTCCTTTTTCCCTCAAAAGCTCCGTCACCTTAAAATCGCAGTATATTATGGCATAGTACAAAAGCTCCCGTAAATCGCAAATCTCCTTATCGTTCAGTTCTATAAAATACCTCACGCACTTGATCCGTTCTTCTTCGGAAATAGCGTTAATTACCTCTTCAAATGCAAACATACGGTCGCTCGGTTCGTTTTCGCCAATTTCCATAAGCTGAGGCGGCAATCTCCTTAACATAATTTTCAGATCTAAAAGGCAGAACATAAAATTATCGCTTATAGAAAAATAGTGATCTCCGCGGCGGCTCATATAGCACAGGCTCGGAAACAATTGCATTCTCTCCTGCTTAAACCCAACGCCGTTACCCACCAGCACCTTCACCCACTCAAGCCCTCTGAAATGACAAGCCAGCCCCAGCGCCCGACTTCTCCCATACATATCCCCAAGCTCCTTGCAGACCTTGTCCAGCTCCTCGGGCGTATCACAAAGCACCGATCTCTCAAGCTCAATTACTTTCTTTTCACTCTCGGTCATAATTTCTTCTACCAAAATTCCCTCTAAAAATAAACTTTCTTATCCGAGTTAATTTTCTTCTCTTATTTCATAAGGAATATTATTTCTCTTACAATACTTTTCCGAATAGGACCCCTTATACACCATAGCAGTCAGCTTAGGGCAGTTGTCAAAAACGCTCTGTGGCGTTACGGTATTCACAGTATAATTCTGCATTTTCCTGAGTGATCGGGGCAGATATATTTTTTCAAGGGATAGACAGCCCGCAAAGGTCAAATGACCTATCTCCTCCAAACCCTCGGGAAGAACAACTTCTTTCAAGCTCTTGCAGCACTCAAAAACATTCTTTTCCAGCTTTTTGAGTCCCTCATGAAAAACCGCTTTTTCCAACGCATAACAGTGGTTATAGCTGTATGTGCGCAATATCTCCACGCCCTTGGGAATATCTATCTCTTTAAGGGCAAGGCATCTGTTAAAAGCATATCTTCCTATCTCCTTAAGCTTTTCGGGCAACTGGATCCTTTCAAGCATTATGCAGTCCGCAAAGGTACCGCCGGGGATCTGCTCAAGACTCTTTGGAAGCTTGATCCTTTCAAGTGCTCGGCAATATGCAAATGCGGATTTCCCCACGCTTTTCACAGAATCGGGAACAGTCATCTCTTTTACGCTCCTGCACATGCTGAAAGCCCTCTCCTCAATGACCTCAACTCCGTCGGGAATATTGATCTCCTTTATGGAAACGCAGTGAGAAAAGGCGTTTGACCGTATTGCCTTTATGGTATCGGGGAGCCTGACTTTTTCGATATTATGACGGAATTCGTTACATTCCTTGGTAAGCCTTCCTGCGAATGTAGAAAAGGCATAAGTTCCGATCTCCGTCACAGTATCCTTTCCCACTTTCTCGGGTACGGTAACTTCCAAGCTGCTCCCCAGACCTCTTTTACAGCTTGTAACCGCAAGGGTTCCGTCCTCTTTCTTATTAAAACCAAATCGCTTTTTGATCTCGGATACCGAATTGGGATCGGCGTTAAGCTCACGCATCAGCTTTTTTTCCGCCTTTTCCTTTTCCTTGGCAAGATCGGCAGTTTTCTCCTTAAAATCCAACAGCCATGCAAGACACTCGGTCTTACCCAACCTTGAAGCTTGTTCTATAAGCTCGTCACGCTTTTTCGGCATTTTCAGCCAGCCGTGTTCCGCAGCAATAGCCATAAGCTCCACACGGTCGTTTTCTATTATGAAAGTCCAGACCTTTTTCTTTTGGATCTTTCTGTTGTCAAAGCAGTCCAGCACGCAGGCAAACAACTCAGGCTCATAAAAACGCTTGCTGTATTCCCAATCATAAGCGCTTGAACAATACATCTTTTCCCCAAGCTCCTCGGTGAGCCTATGCAGAACGTCTATCAGCTTCTGACCGCTCAAACCCTTGACAGCCTTTATATGTCCATACCAAGGCAGGGTGAATTCACCCACCTTTGCCGCACCCCCTACGGGACAGGTAAGCAGCTTTACCACAAACTCCGATAATGTAAATCCCTTGTTTTTCAGACTTTTTATCTTCGGAATATCGTTGTGCATGACCGCTAAATAAAGCGGATCTTCCTTATACAGCTCTATCATATTTCGTCCTTTCTGAGTACCATTTTTATCGCCCAAGAGGGAACGTCATAGTTGTTGAAGCCCGCCCCTTTCATTTCGTCCTCAATGAAAACAAAGGCGGCGTCATAAGGCGGTTTTTTGGCAGGAAAGCTGCCGAAACCGTCTGTAAAATAGATCAATCCCTTTAAATTCTCAAACTCGCCAATATCCACCAAAGAATTAACATAGCTGAACACAGGTCGAAAATCCGTACCGCCCATTCCGTGAAGCTCCATATTGTTGAGATAGCGGTCAAATTCCTCCTGGGTGGTGATCTTCACATCTTCCTGGATAGCCGCGTCGCACTGGATTATATGCAGATTTATTTTTGTGAAGAAGCTTTCGGTGCTTTTCAGCACATTATACGTTTTCTGCACAAATGTCTGCACCAGCTCTCCCGAGGTCGACCCCGAGGTATCTATGGCGATAACAAAATCCCTTATTCTCTTAACGTCCTTGTACTCCAGCGGCTCGATAAGGGGCATATTTTCATACAGCTTCAAGCCGTAGGTGTAATAGTTATAGTCGAACTCGTCAACGTTGATCTTCATTATCTCCCCTCTGACAGCAAATTTTTTGAGGAATTCCGTGTAGTTGTATCTCTCACGGTTGATCTCCTTAAGATTTTGCGTCAAAAGTCCCGCTTCCGTGCCCTGTCTCTTCCCGAAAGCCTCCAGCTCCGTCTGCATACGCAGTGCGATACCGCCCCAGCTTTCAGCCAGCATACTAATCCTTTCCAAAGAGGAAATTGAGGTGGGAGACGCGCCTTGAAGCCCAAGTCCAAGCCCTGCCTTTTCGTCCTCGGTCATATACCACAATAAATGCTCGTCCCCCTTAAACAGCACCGACAGCTTTTCCACGGTAGAGGGCGGCAGATGCTTTTCAAGTAGATAGTTGTATATTTTTTCGGCGGAAACGATGTTTATTTTCTTCTTGATATTTTCAAAAAACTGCATCTGTTCACCTGCGCGCAGGATATTCAAATAAGGCAGATTAAGGTCATTTATAGCGCTTTCCACCGCAATATCGCAGGCAAGATCCCACAGCTCCTGATCTATCAGAGTATTTATGAAAAAATGCTTGAAAACGCAGTGGAAAACAGAGTGGAGGAAATTGCGTATAGGCACGTTTTCCTCAACCTTATATGCAGTCAGAATATGTACGGGGTCATATACATAAGACTCGCCGTCACAGGCGGTACAGGCAGTAATATCGGGGCGGGGAGAGGGATTTATCCTATTGAGTGACATATCCATAAACCGCATATTTACCAGAAGTTTATTTTTCGACATCTGGAGAATTTCGGCGGCTATCTTTTCGGTTTTTGACTTTTTTTCTTCTTCGTTCACAATAATTACTCCTTTGTTTTTCTTTATGTAAAGCTTCTTTTTTCGATAACTTTCCTATTATATTATACTATTCAAGGCTGATAAAGTCAACAAAATTACGTTGTTTTTTCACCGTTTGGCGGGTCGTTTTTGGGCTGTCTTTTTTTGACCGCTTTTTGATATTATCGCACAAAGAAAGGGTGAATTACAATGGCTTATGAAAAATAAAAAAGCGCATTTACAAAAATCCGAAACAGATCTTGTAAATACGCTTTGTTATACGCACTTTTACGCCTTACCAAACACCGCCGTCACCGTAAAAGCATCATTATCGATCTCCGCAAAAATTTCCCCTTTCATTTTGTGCATGAGCTGTCTTGCAATATACAATCCCAGCCCGCTTCCACCGATGTTTTTTGCGTTTTCTCCCCTCTGAAAGCTCTCGAAAATATGCGGCAGCTCCGACCTTGCCAAAGTGTTTCCGCTGTTCTTTACCGAAATAAGCACCCCCTCGTCCTCGTCAGGGAACAGCAGTTCTATTTTCTTTCCGTTGCCGTATTTCAGCGCATTTTCCATTACATTCTGAAGCACCTCAATACTGCGGTTCAGGTCGCCCGAAATGAGGGTGTTTTTGTATTCTCCAACAGTAAATTCCGTTTTGACAAGAGAAAGCTTTTCGCTGTAATATTCCGAAATGCTTTTGACCAGATCCGACAGATAAAACTCGCCCTGTTCAACATCAAGGCTCAAAAAATCCTCTCTTGAAGCGGTGATTATCTGTGAAATATAATTCTCTATCTCATCGGCCTTTTGGTTGATGCTTTCGGCGATCTCCCTTTGTTTTTCCTTGTCATTGTAAAGATCCTTGGACAGCGCCTTTGAGTACAGCTTGATCGCCGAAAGTGGAGTTTTTACATCGTGTGACAGCGACAGCAGGAGAGTTTTCTTTTCCTTTTGGAGTTCAAGCTCCCGCTGTTTTTGCTGTTCAATATTTTCTCTCAAAAGATCAATACCCCATAAAAACTTGCCGAAATAGCGGTTTTTGCTTTCCTTTACGGGAGCTGTAAGATTGCCCTTTGACAGCTTGTAGGGAATATCCGAAAGCGTATTAAATGGAGAAAGAATTTTTTGGCGGATATACAGCAAAAGCACGAAAACCGCCAGCCCAGTTACCGCAATAATAACATTTACCACCGTTGTTATCAAAAGGCGGTTTTCGTTATTCCGTGCAGAGTAGTCAAAGCGGTAAAGCTTTCCGCCGATTTCTTTTATGAAATAATCGCTGTTTGAATTATAAAAATCCTCTCCGTATTCTGTAACACTGTCCAAATATTTGTACTGCGACAGATCAAGGCTGTCAGATCCGTTTTGCTCGATTTGCAGGGCGGCTCGGTTGATCTCAACTCGGTATTGTCTGCCCGAATCCGATGAATTAAGGCTTATCAAAAGCAGGTTTGCGCCTGCAAAGATCAAGCCGAGCATTACGGCAAAAACTGCGAAAATATTTCTCCACGCTTTCATAAATACCTGTACCCCACGCCCCAAACAGTCATTATCTTCTGCGGATCCCTCGGATCTTCTTCAATTTTCTGACGAAGCCATTTTATATGGACGGTAAGTGTCTGCGGCTCGGAAAAGCTGTCCTTGCCCCAGACCGTGTCGAAAATGTATTCCTTGGAAAGAGTGCGTCCCTTGTTTTCCAAAAGCAGTACCAGCAGGTCAAATTCCTTGGCGGTCATTTCAATGGAATTGCCGTTTTTGTATACGGTGCGCTGTATTTTGTTTATCTTGATATCGCCGTCAACAAGCTCCTCAAGGGAATATCTCCGCTTGAATATCCCGCCGATCTTCGCCAGCAGTATATCAATATCGTATGGCTTTTCGATATAGTCGTCCGCTCCAAGATTAAGCCCCAGCAGCTTATCGTCCTTTTCCGTTTTTGCGCTGACTATCAGTATGGGCGTGTTGCTTTCCGCCCGTATTTTTTCGCACAGCCAGAAGCCGTCTTTATGGGGCAGCATTATATCCAGCACAATAAGCCTTGCGCCGTATTTTTGATACAGCTCCAAGGCTTTTTCTGCATTTTCGGCAGCTGACACCGTGTAATTATCTTTACGGAGAAAATCACACAGCAGCTCTGCCAGTTCCTTATTATCTTCAACTATCAGAATGTCGGTCAATTTTTTACCAGCCCATTTCCATAAGCCAGCCGTTAAGCTCTCTTTCGCGCTCTCTCAGCTTGGACTTATCGTATTTATCTAAATTATACTCTCCTTTTATGTTTCCGTCAACAATGTACAGAATTCTTGTGCATTTTGCGGCAACCTTAACATCATGTGTCACAAGCATGATCGTTGTGCCTTCTGAATTAAGCCTTGCCAGCTCCTCCATTACCTCATCGGAGGAGGTGCGGTTCAGCGCGCCCGTCGGCTCGTCTGCAAATATCATCTTTGGATCGTTTATCATACTTCTGCTTATGCAGGCACGCTGGAGCTGTCCTCCCGACACCTCGTTTATATCGTTGTCGGCAATGTCTATAATTCCCAGCTTGCGCATCAGCTCGCAGCCCCTCTCCACAGTCTTTTTGCGGCTTTCCTTGATTTTGTCCGACTGACAGGCAGGTAATATTATGTTATCCAGCACCAAAAGATTTTTCAGCATATACATCTGCTGGAAAATAAACCCCATTTCGTCAAGTCTAAGCTCCGCCAGCTCTTTCTGCCCCAGCTTTGCAAGATTTTTCCCGCAGAAATACACCTCTCCCGCAGTAATATTGTCCATTCCCGAAACGGAGTACAGCAGGGTGGATTTTCCCGAACCCGAGGGACCCATTACGGCCACCATTTCCCCTTCTTTAATGCTGAAATTCACATTTTTCAGCACGTTGTTCTGTCTTTTGTTTACAATGTAGGTTTTGCAAAGGTCTTTTACTTCCAAAATATTTGTCATAATACTGCTCCTTTATTACTCGTTGTTGGATATCTGTGACGAGGATATGCCTCTCACACCCTGTGCCGAAATAAACGCCGCCAATGCCGTTGCCGCAAGGACGATAAGAGGGAATAGAACATAAACCTCCAATGCCTTGATTTCATATTCAATGCTGTATGCTCCCATCATTTGGAAAATTGGCGTAATTATCAGTGATGACAATGGCGATGAAAGCAATGCGCCGAACAATACCGAGATCAAAAGCACAATTCCTATCCGCACCGTCTGCCACAAAACAAGGGAGTTGTTTTTAAAGCCTATTGCTTTAAGCAGAGCGATCTCGCTTTTTTCCTTTGTGATAAAGCTCTTGACCATAAGCACCGCTACAAGAATATTTATGCACAGAATAATGCTTAAGATCAACACCTTCATACTGTCAAGCTGCTCTGCCACGTCTCCGATCATGAAGCTTATATATTCTCCCGGTGTAAAAATTTTTGCGTCCTTATACAAATTTTGAAGCATTGACTTTCTTTCCGCAAGAGTGTCACTGTCGGGATTATCCTTATATTTTATCTGAAGTCCGAAGCCGCCCATAGCATATCTGTAATCAAGCTCTGCGTCCTGATGAAAGCGAATACCCTCGCCCATATTGTTCATACTTTGGTTAATTGCGCTGACGGTGTAGGTTTTGGTGTCCTCTCCTATTTTGATTTTGACCTCGTCGCCGATTTCCGCACCGATACGCTCCGCTACCAGATAGGTCAGCGCCACCTCGTGAACATTCTGTGGCGGTGTTCCCTCCATATAAGCATACATATCCGTCGTCACATCTCCCATACCTTGGAACGTCAGGGAATTTGTGAGCTTATCTCCCTTTGAAATATTCCCTCTGAACATTATTTCCTGAAAAACATCAACTTCGATCCCGTTATCGGAAAACATTTCACGCACTTGGTCAAAGGACTGCTCTATTTTTTTCTTGTTATCCTCGTTGGGATTGAACAGCGTCTCCTGCGAAATAACATGATCGCTTTTTGCCATATTAAAGATCGTTATCAGCCGGTCGGAGCGCAGGGTATTTATTGTATTGACGGGGATGATCACAAGCAGAGTTCCGATTATGAAAATAATTATCATTGATATATAGCTTTTTATTCCACTGAAAATATCGTTCACCGCCATAAAGGGTACGGTGGGCAAAATAGATTTTCCCAAGTGAAAGATCCCTTTTTTCTTGAAACGCTCCCCTGTTTCTCCGCTGCGTATTGCGTCTATGGGGGAGAATTTGCGTATCCTTCGTGTGCAGAAAAAGCAGAACAATACCACCGCTGCTCCTGCAAGAATTGCCGCTGCAATATTTATCAGAAAATTATCCTCGCCCGAAATTATGATCTTCTCCGATATTCCTGTCAGCATGATCCTGCTAAATGGAAAACTCAGCGCCAGACCCACAACTGTGCCGATGAAAGCTATTGCGAAATACTTTGCTATATACAATCCTCTGATGGCGTTATTCTTAATTCCGATAGCCTTCATAACGCCTATCTCACGAAATTCCTCCGTAATGGTGAAATTGATGATAAAACGCAGTATAACCATTGAAATAAGTATCAAACACACGCTCACCACCAGCAAGATCGCTGCGATAAGCAGATCCATAATATACATCATTTTGGTCATAGAACTGTCAATCGACATAACAGTGTTTATGTTCAGTGCGTTAAATTTGTCCGGGTAATCCTTATCGTTTGTATGGACCTCCACGGCTCTGCATATAACAGTATTCTCTGTATTAAAAAGCTCTGCATCGTTATCGCTTACGAGAAACCTTGTTATTCCGACCATTTGAGAGCCGAAAAGAGCGTCCTTTGTGTAGCCCTTTATTGTAAATTCCTTTTCGATTCCGTTATGGCTGATGAAAATTTTTCCGCCCTCGTGAAAATCATTTTCAGACGAATTGAACATAACATTGGTGACCCAAATCTCTCCATCGTTTATATGAGTGATCTCTTCATTGTTTTTATCAAAAATTTTTATTCCGCCCAAGGTGGATAATGCCAGTGTGTTGGAATATTCAAACCTTTCATTTTCAACCAAAACGTTTTTGGGGTCGATCTGTATAAGCTTAGATATATAATAATCGTAATTGTTTTCCTCGGCAAGCTCCTCAAAGCTTTCGATTTCGGAAGTGCTGGTAGACGCAAACCAATAATCGGGAACGCCTGCCTTTTCAAAAAAATTATCCAATGCACTGCTTACCGTAATAAGGTTATTTGCACTGCCTGCTATAAACGTTGCCGCCAAGATCACAAAGATCAACAGGATTATGTTCATGGTCTTTTTGCGTTTTAGATCTTTTTTCAGTATTTTTATGTACATTACACTGCTCCTTTTGGAAACTGTTCTCTAAATTTTTCTTTCCGCGGTTTGAGGTTATTATATCATATAAAGAGAATTTTGCAGGGCAAAATTCGATTCCTTTGAAATGATAAAATAATCTCAAACATTAAAATAAATATTTCCTCTTTCCGCGGTTTGAGGTTATTATAACATGGAATTTATTAAATAATCCTTAAATTTTTCGATAAAATGCAATATCCTGTATTTTTTCTTCTTGACTTTTACAAAACAATCTGCTATAAATAAAACATAAAAACAAAAACAGAGGCGAGGAAAAGTGATAACAATAGCAATATGCGACGACGACAGCAATCAGGTCAAGGCTTTGCGGAAAATGCTGACCGAATGGAACAGTCAGACCGTAATAAAAGAATACAGCTCGGCGGAACAGTTCCTGTTCAGCTATCCCGACGACCAATGCGATCTTCTGCTGCTTGATATAGAAATGGGCAAAATGAACGGCATGGAGCTTGCCAAAGCTCTCCGCGCCAAAGGCGATATGCTGCCTATTGTGTTCATTACGGGCTTTTCGGAGTATATGGGCGACGGCTATGAAGTGGAAGCCCTGCATTATCTGCTGAAGCCTGTGGATAAGGATAAGCTGTTTATGACTCTTGACAGGTATTCCCACGGCCGCAAGCCCAAAAACAGGATAATTTTGCCCTGCTGTGAGGGCTCAGTGATCACTTCCTCCAAAAATATCATTTATCTTGAAGCCTTTGGAAAGAAAACCCAGGCAGCGCTGAACAGCGGTAATAAGATAACCTGCTCTATAGGTCTCAGCGCGGTTTTTGAAAAACTGGGGGAAGGCTTTGTTTCCTGCCACCGCTCCTATGTTGTGAATCTCGGATATATCAGCAGCGTTTCCAAGACTGAGATCACCATGGACAGCGGAGAAAAAATACCGATCTCACGGAGGCTGTACGACAGCGTAAACAGGGCGTTTATTGACTATTACAAGGAGGATCGGGATTGAAAACGGCTGTCATAATCATTATCGTTATTTTCTGCATTGCATTTCTGACGGCGGCTTTTTTCCTTTTGAGAAAGCTCTTTTTTCATCTTGTGGACAAGCGCATTTCCGAGTTTCAGAGCGAGCTTATCGGCAAGCAGACCGAGGAGATACGGAATATGTATCGGCAAATGCAGGCGTGGCGGCACGACTACCGCAATCATATCCAGAATATGAAAAACCGCCTTGAGGGAGATCAAGGCGAGCTGGAAAAGTATCTTGACGAGCTGGCGGACGACCTTACACAGGCGGACACATCTATACAAACAGGCAACGTTATGGCGGACGCTGTTCTTGGCAGCAAGCTGTCGGTGGCGGAGCAAAAGGGCGTAAAGCTCAACATCAAGGCGCGTATTCCGCAGGGTGTTGCTATGACAGATGTAGAGTTGTGTTCGGTATTGGGAAATCTTATTGACAACGCTATGGAAGCCTGTGAAAAAGTGCCCCAAGAGGAACGCTTTATGCGGGTGTATATTGATAAATTCAAGGGGCAGCTTTATTTGTCGGTGCAGAATTCTTCGCCGCCTGTTAAGCTTGAAAAAGGCGCTTTTCGGACTACGAAGGAGGGCTTGCACGGATTTGGACTGTTTCGTATTGACCGTATTGCAAAAAAATACGGCGGCTACGTAAACAGACAGTATGAAGAAGGCATTTTTGCTACCGAGCTGCTTGTTCCGCTAAAAAATTAGCACAACATTTCTACAAGCGGACAACTGATCGCACAACTATCATGATAGCACGAATTTCAGAAATCGACTGAGCTTAGAGTTTTGCCCAGCTTTTCAAGCAAAACTCTAAGCTCAGTCGGATAGCAAACTTTTATTAAAATTTCCCAGTTTTTCAAGAAATTTTAATAAAAGTTTGCGGTTCTGAAATTCTTTTTAAATCAGCAAATTACCACCAACTTTCCCTGAGAGCGGGTCTATACTCGTACCACTTACCTGAGAGAACTATAAACCGGCACTATATTCTTGAGAGCAACTTGCATTTCGTTCCCTATTTTGACCGTTCGTTCCGATTTTTGCACGAACGGTCTTTTTTGTGTTATACTGTGTTATAATAACGTTGAGAGGTGAGAGTGTGAAAAGGGTCAAAATAGCAAAATACACCAAAGAGAAAAACAAAGCCGCATGGGCGAAATACAATGCGGAAAGTGCCGCACGAAAATACGGTTTGCGGGAAAATATCAAATATATCATCGCTCAGGGGTGGAAGGCCGATAAAAAGATGCTTATTATGATATTTACGGCTTTTTTGTTTGAAAAGGGCGTTGAAATTATTGCCATGTTTACGGATAAATATGTTGTGGAGCTTGTGTTGGACACGGAAAACAGGATGATGCTTGCGGCAATAGTTATAGTTTTGCTTGTATGCGGGCGGCTTTTTTCGTGGCTCAGTACCACCGCTTTGATGTATAACACATGGGTCGGAAGCCTTAGTCTGCGCCGTTTTATGCAGACTATCCTTGTAAAAAAGAACGTTTATACCGATTATGAAAACAACGAAAAAACCACGGTAAACGACGCCATGAACAAGGCAAATAACGCTTCTTACAGCATTGCCTATGATACATTATACAACATAAAAAATCTTTTGGGAAATGTATTTGCCTTTTTTGCTTTAGGCGGAATTTTGTCTTTTTTAAGCCCTGTTATGATACTACTGGTGGCTGTTCCGAGCTTTTTAAGCTACAAGCTGAACCGCCGCAAAATGATGTGGATCTGGAATATGGCGGACAACTGGCAGAACTATGACAGACAAATATCTTATATTTTCTCATCTGCGGGAAATCTCTCTTATGCCAAAGATATGAGGATATTCAATCTGCCTAAATTTTTGGAGCAAGCGCTTAAACGTTCCATGGCAAGCCGTATTGATTGGTATGAGCAGCAGGACGAATGGTCTTTCAGACATGATATTCTTCAACAGGCGGTTTTGTGGACAGGCTATTTTCTTTCTTATGGATATGTTGTGTACAAGGTGTTTACGGGAAATATCGGAGCGGGCGATTGTGTGCTGTACTTCAACGCAATTTCTCTGCTGTCAACCACTGTGTACAGCCTTGCGGACAGCTATAACGGCTTTAAATGGCAAAGCGACAATATCTCTTATGCAAGAGAATACTGCGATCTGCCAGACAAAACTAACAGGGGTGAGGGCGAGCCTTTGCCGAAAAATGACTTTGAGATAGAATTCAAAAATGTCAGCTACACATACTACAAAGCAGAAGAACCAACTATCAAAAACCTTTCTTTTACATTGCACAAGGGGGAGCGGCTTGCGCTGGTTGGTCTCAACGGTGCGGGCAAAACTACGCTTATAAAGCTGATGTGCGGACTTTATGACCCCACCGAGGGAGAAATTTTGCTGAACGGAAAACCTGTCAACGCTTACAACCGTGATGAATATTTTACCCTGTTTTCTGCGGTATTTCAGGATATAAACGAGCTGCCTGTGAGCATTGCGGAAAATATTTCTGGGGAGAGCTATGAGAGTACCGATAAAGAAAAGTTAGTGCGCTGTATGAAGCAAGCGGGGCTGTATGAGAAGGTGGACAGCCTTCCCCAAAAGGAACAAACTCGCCTTGTCCGCAGTATTTTTGATGACGCTATCGAGCTTTCGGGAGGGCAGAAGCAAAAAATGGCTTTAGCAAAAGCACTGTACAAAGATGCGCCTATTTTGCTGCTTGACGAGCCTACCGCCGCACTTGACCCTATTGCGGAGCAGGAGATGTATATGAATTATGCGGGATTTTCTAAAGGGAAAGCAAGTATTTTTATCTCACATCGGCTTGCTTCCACCCGATTCTGTGACAGGATAATCATGCTTGAAAAGGGACAGATAATAGAAACAGGCACTCATGCCGAGCTTATGCAGGCAGGCGGCAAATATGCGGAGCTGTATGAGCTGCAAAGCTCCTATTACAATGACAAGGAGGTGGGGGAATATGAGTGATCTTAAGGATATAAAGCTGACCTCCAAGGAACGGCACAGGGTTTTACTGAGAGCGCTAAAAATGAACGATCAAGCGGACAGAGGTTACACGCTCAGGATCACTTTGGCGGGAGTTCTGTCACTTGCGGGCGAATATCTGTTTATACTGCTGATAAGCTCTATTACAAACGGAATAGCCGAGGGTAGGGAGCTTAAAGAGCTGTTAATATCAACGGCGGCTATTTCGGCTGTTTGCTTTGGAGCGCAGATATTGATAAAATTCATAAACAGACGTGAAAGCACTCATAAATTCAAGCATGACAACGGGCTTACCAAAATACTGAACGACAAGCTAATGGATATGGATTATGTGCATTTAGAAGAACCCGATATGCAATGGCGCTGCGATCTGTGTAATAGTTATCTTGGAAGCTGGGGAGTAACGGGAGCTGCGGAGGTGATCGGCGACTCGATAGTCGCAATAGCAAGAATAACTATCGGCGTTGTGTTTATTGTTCCTGCGGTATTTCAAAAGAACGATCTTTCGGGATTCGGCGGGTTCATAACCTCTCCTTGGGGATTTTTAGCGGCTGTTGTTATTGTCACCCTTTCTGAGATCATCAAGAACCTTTACTTCAGCAGAAAAAACTTTTCCGTTTATAAAGGGGCAATGAATGATAAAGATCAAATGCTGAACAACAGTATTTATTTCGCTTTTGCAAACCATGTGGTAAAAGACTACCGCAGAGGTAAGGATATACGCCTTTACGCCGAACAGGAACTGATATTGAGAGAAATTGAAAAAAGCACCGAAAAGTGCCGCCATATCTGGCAAAAAGCTTTTTTGAAGTTTTTTAAAAAATACAGCTATGGTATGGATCTAATGTGTCTTATCTCTTATGGCGTTATGTACGGTTATGCCATTCTCAGGGCAGTTTTCGGCGTTCTTTCCCCCGGTGAAGTGATTGCATTCATGATGCTGTTTTCAAGACTTTTGAGCGGAATAACAGCTATTTCCAACAATATGGTGAATCTCAAAATATCAGCCGAGCAGTGCAAGGAAGTTTTCGACTTTTTGGATATACCCGATGAGAAGTACAAGGGCACTATCCCCACGGAAAAGCGTTCCGATAACGAGTATGAGTTTGAATTTCATAACGTGTGGTTTAAATATCCAGGCAGTGAGCAGTATGTATTGCGTGATATAAATATGAAATGGAGGATCGGCGAAAAAATGGCTCTTGTGGGACGCAACGGCTGCGGCAAATCCACCCTTGTGAAGCTGCTGTGCAGGCTGTACGATCCCACAAAGGGTGAGATAACGCTAAACGGCATAGATATCCGCAAATACGATTATGACGAGTATATGGCGCTGTTTGCGGTGGTATTTCAGGATTCAAAGCTGTTCTCATTCAGTGCTGCGGAAAATGTGGCGGCAAGTACGGAATTTGACCCTGAGCGGGTAGAGGACTGTATTCGCAGGAGCGGACTGTCCGAGCGTCTTGACAGTATGCCAAATGGTATCAACACATATCTGTACAAGGATTTTGATGAAGAGGGCGTAGAGATCTCGGGGGGAGAGGCGCAGAAGCTGTGTCTTGCAAGAGCTGTATACAAGGGCTCTCCCTTTATCGTTTTAGATGAGCCCACAGCCGCACTTGATCCTATTTCGGAGCATGATATTTACACTAATTTCAATAATATTGTGGGAACAAGGACTGCGGTGTATATTTCCCATAGGCTTTCAAGCTGCCGTTTCTGCGATGAAATAACGGTTATGGACAACGGCGAGATAGTTGAACGGGGAAATCATGAGGAGCTGATCAAGGCAGGCGGCAATTACAGCAAGTTGTGGAGTGCGCAGGCGGAGTATTATAAGGATACGGCTGGAGCGCTGTTTGAATAACGGTTTTATGAAGGTAATTTCTACTGTTGATAAAAAATGATTATACAATGAAATTATGCAGAAGGAGGTACTCCTTGACAAAGTCTGTCAAAACAAATATAAAAAGCTACGGCAAATTTCTCAAAATACTTTGGGAGCGAAAATGCGGTGTTGTTATTTCAATGTTTTACGGGCGTTCTCTGGGCTTATACTTACGGCTTTAAGCGTTTATATCCCTAAATTTCTGCTCAAATCGATAACAGAACAGAATGAAACGATGTTTTTTGTGGGAACTGCGGTTTTTTGCGGCATCAATGCCGTTGTTACTTTTTCCGAAAACTTCCTTTCTATTACTCAGGAAAACACTTTATCGCAGCTCACATTTTTTCTAAAAGAAAAAATACAGTATATCTCGATGACAATGCCCTTTGAAAAAACAGAGGATTCGACCGTTCTCGATAAGATACACACTGTTCTGAATTCAATAGCGACTTCGGTGGGCTCGATATATAAAAACTCGCCCATATTTATAAGTAATGCAGTTCTGTTGGTGGTTTTTACGGTAACCTTATGCCTTTTCAATCCGATTGTTGCGTTATTGGTGCTTGTAAATATCCCGGTAAATATACTGCTTGCCGCAAAGTCAAAGGCGTTTCGGTTTGACTTGCAAAGTGAAATTGCCGGTGCAGAGCGTCATAAAAACTATGTGTTCAATATTTCCTCAGACTATGCTTATGCAAAGGAAATTAGGCTGAACCGAGTCGACGGCATTTTAAAAAGCTTTTTCGGGTATTATAAAAAAACGTATCTCAATTTATGCAAACGAACGCAAAGAAAGGATACGCTTGCTGCGCTGGTCGATCTGCTGATAACTTTTTAAGAGAGGCTGCCGCTTATATTGCTTTGGCTTTTTTGGCAGTGGCAAGCGATATGCCGGCCGATGAGTTTGTGCTATATATAAATACAATTTCCGCAGTAAAGGGTGTAATATTTGGTCTTACCTCATCAATTGGGGATTTAGCCTTTGGGTTGATGAATTTCAATATGTATATCGAATATGTTGAGGGTGCGGAGCAAGAAATACAGGTGTATGATTCGGCGGTCAGCGACTGTTATTTGCCTGTCCTTCACCTGCAGGACATACGCTTTCACTATCCCAATACGGAGAATATTTTGGACGGCTTTTCCTTTAGATTTGAGGCAGGAAAGCATTACGCGGTGGTGGGAGAAAACGGTTCGGGCAAATCCACACTGATAAAACTTATTTCCGGCTTGTATTCATCTTATGAGGGCGTAATTGACCTTGGGGAAAAGGATATACGCAATATAGAGCAAAGCAGGATAGCCACAGTCTTTCAGGATTCCAAAATTTTTTCGGGTACTATCAGAGAAAATATTATTTGCGGAAATGTTTTTTCGCAGGAGAGATATGACGAGGTTTTGCGGGTGTTGGAGCTGGACAGGATCTTAAGCGGTCTGCCAAAGGGCGACGAAACGGTGTTGACTAAAATTATTGATGATGAGGGGATCGAGCTGTCGGGGGGACAGTATCAAAAAATCGCATTGGCAAGAGCGCTGTATCACGGCGGTGATGTTTTGCTTTTAGACGAGCCTACTGCGGCTCTTGACTCTATTGCCGAATACGAATTGTATTCTAAATTCCACGAAATATCCAAAAACAAAACTACAATTTTTGTATCTCACCGTCTGAACTCCACACGCTTTTGTGATCATATTTTATTCATGGAAAAGGGAAAGATCGTCGAACAGGGTACTCATGGCGAACTTTTGGCAAAGAACGGCAAATACAGCGAGATGTATAATTTGCAGGCGCAGTATTACAACAGAGAGGGTGTTAAAGGATGAAAGCTTTTAAAACTGTCAAAGAGATTTTCTCGATCTTGGCTTTGATTGCGAAAACTGCACCTCGGTATTTTGTAATTTCTGTGCTGACTGCTGTTTTGAAAACTGTTATTCCCATCGGCAATTCCTTTGCTGTTTCGGTTCTTGTATATTATGTGACAAACGATTTAAGACTTAAGCATATTTTACTGATACTCGTGACATTGGCTGTTTTTAATCTTGTTTTGGGTATTGCGTCCGTGTTTGCGGAAAAGAAACTGACAGTATGCAAGGAGGGCTTTAAGGACGATTTTAAGCTCAAGATCATGAAAGACATTCTGGAGCTTAAATATTCTCATCTCGAAAATCCCCAAACCTTGGATCTTAAGGAACGGGCTTTAAGACCCCTCCTTGATTATGGGGTTCTTGAAAGGCTCTTATCTGAAATACTGCCCTCCGTTATCAATAGTGCTGTCTTGCTTGTCAGCACTGTGACAGTTATTTCTGCTTTTAGTGCCGTGCTTCTTATACCTATCACGATTTTTACCGCTGTTGATTTTCTGCTCATAAACAAGAGCAAGCAGATAAAGGACAATGTGTACAAGCATATTCTTCCAGTTGAGCGGAAAATAAGCTATTACGATGACTTAACGCTGAATTTTTCTTATGGCAAGGACATTCGCCTTTACCATATGGAAAACGATATAATGAAAAAGATTCGCCGTCTTAACGATGAAGAATTAAAATCAGTAACAAGACAGTTTCGTTATATAGGAACAAGCAATGCCGTAATTTCAGTTATTTCGCAGATACAGGTGTTTATTATATACTTATTTGCGGGCTTTAAGTTTTTCAAAGGGCTTATTACCGTTGCCGATTTTACCTTTTTCACGGGGGTGTGCGTTAATTTTGCTCAGGCATATAAGTCATTTTTGGAGCAATGCGCAGAGATATATTATATCAACAAGTTTTTCTCGGGTTACCGTGAATTTGCTGCCATAATAGCTTCAGAAAGGCAAGAGCCGTACTCACCCAAGGAGACGGTGGAGACGATCGAATTTAAAAATGTGAGCTTTAAATATCCGAACACCAAAAAGCTTATTTTAAACAACTGCAGCTTTAAAATAAACAAAAATGAGCACATCGCTTTAGTGGGTCTTAACGGTGAGGGGAAAACTACCGTTGTTAAGCTGTTGTGCGGTTTTTTTAAGCCGGACTGCGGAGAAATACTGATAAACGGCAAGGCAGTAACAAATCCTTTAATGAATATCAGCGCCGTGTTTCAGGATTTTAAATTATTTGCATTCACTGTCAAGGAAAATATTATTCTCGCTTGCGATCACAACGAAAATGCTTTTAACGAGCTTACAAAAACCGAGTTATTGTCATTTATCAAGGATCTGCCTGCACAAGAAAACACCTTCTTGTACAAAAGCTTTAATGACGGCGGCGTAGAGCTTTCGGGAGGTCAGGGACAGCGCATTGCCATTGCTCGAGCCATTTACAAGGATGCGTCCTTTATAGTCTTAGATGAGCCCACCGCTGCACTTGATCCGAGATCCGAAAATTACCTTTACCGACAATTTATGGAGATCACTGAAAACAAAACGGCATTATATATCTCCCACCATTTGTCAAGCACTTATTTCTGTGACCGAATTCTTGTTCTTAAGGACGGGAAGATAAGCGAAAACGGCTCTCATGAGCAGCTTATGGAACGGTGCGGGGACTATGCCGAAATGTTTAGCAAGCAGGCGGAATTTTTTGGAGATTGATATAGGAATGACGGAATGTGGATTTAAGTTTTTTATAAAAATTTTCAAAAATCCTCTAACCTTTCCGCCCTTGCTCCGACTATATAATAGCAGGGCAGGTCAAGAAAAAGCCGCCCGAAAATGTTAGGATAAAAAAGGGTGAGGAAAATGCCAAAAACATACACGATCAGCATAGAAGAAACAGAGCTGATCAAAAAAGCAAGAGAAAATGTTACCAACAAAACCGAGGACAAAAGGCTGTATGCAGTCCAGCTCCGCGGCGAGGGGCTGACAAACGGCGAGATCGCCGCAAGACTGAATACCTCAAGTAAAGTTATAAGCCGCTGGGTGTGCCAATATAAGCGCGACGGGATCAAATCGCTGTATCAGAAAAAAGGCATAGTAAGGCACTGCAATATGACCTTTGAAGAGGAGGAACAGTTTTTGCTGCACTTTGCACAAAAAGCCGAAAAGGGGCAAAGAGTTGAAGTGGGAGATATTAAAAAGGCTTATGTGGAAAAGGTAGGTCACAGCATCGGAAAAGGGCAGATATATGAGGTGCTGAAAAGGCATAATTGGAGAAAAGGAATGCCGAAAAAGTAAATTTTCGGCAAAAGGTGACGATACAACAATAAGAGATCAAAAATCAGATGTAAAATTTCCTTTTGAGGAGGTGATAATAATGCTTCAATTAACTTTATTGACTTAATTGATTTTGATCAGGAGGTTTCACAATGAACGAATTATTAAAACAAATCAAAGAAAGCTGGAATAAAACAGCGGATTCAGACTGGTATCGATCTCTCAGAACAGCCGAGAAAATTGAAGAATTAGTTAACGAGCCCGCTAACGCCTTTCATCCCTCGGTGTATCAGTTGATAAATAAATTTGTACCCGATTTACACGGGAAGAAGGTGTTATTGCCTTCAAGCGGAGATAATCATGCCGCTTTTGCATTTGCTCTGTCAGGTGCGGAGGTTACATCAGCCGATATAAGCGAGAAGCAGTTGGAACACGCACAGGAAATTTCAAACAGATTAAAGCTGAATATACGTTTTATTTGCGATGATACAACACAGCTTTCAAATATAGACGATAACAGCTTTGATTTGGTATATACATCAAACGGAACACATACATGGATAACGGATATACCAACAATGTATAAAAACATAAGCAGAGTATTAAAATCAAGCGGGATTTCTATTATGTTTGATATACACCCTTTTAACCGTCCGTTTACGGGCGAACCTTGGAAAGAGCCAAAAATTATAAAACCATACAAAGAAACCATGCCGCATTGTCATTGGCGTATACAGGATCTAGTAAATGCTATGATAGATGCACAGCTTTGTATAAAGAAAATAGAAGAATTGCCCGCCGTAAATGCCTCATTTTGGTTTTCTTATGAGGAATTGATAAAACAGGATAAAGAAAAGCTCGCAAAAATAAACAGCTGGGAACACAATCCAATGGCGGCACTGCCTGCATGGATCTCCATTGCGGCTCAAAAATAACTGTATGGCTTTTATTTTCGACGGAATCTATTTGAGGTAGGTGATAATGATGTTTCATTCAGCTGTAACAACAGATTTTATTGACTAAACTCATTTCGGAGGAATCTATGTATTTTTATCACGTTGTTTCAGACCGACCCAAGGAAGCGGGTCAGCACTTTATATTGGACGAACAGCACCCTAACGGCGTACACGACCGTGTTTACGCACAGATGAGCGTTGTTGAAGATATTTACCGCGATCCCAAAAAGTACGAAGGAACGGAGCTGAGCCACGAGGTGGACGTTGCGCTTCGTGAGCTGGCGTTGGAAAAGGTGAGAAAGGAAAAATATCCCGACCGCCCCTCCCGCATGGCTTCTCTGTACGTTTCGAGAACTTATGAGGAAGCAGAACGTTGGGGAGAGTATTTCGCAAAACTGGGACGACCCACTTACTGCGTAGCCAAGATAAAGGTCAGCGGGAATTGCTTTTACGGCGATGCATACAAGTGCTTTGACGGAACGGTTTCCGAGGAAGAAAATATCAGAATGGCGGAAATATACTGGCAAAACGGTCCTAACGAGGACGGTCACGAGCCTATTACCGAGGTGCTTGTGGACGGTGATATTGAGGTGGTTGAGATAATGAAAGTTATCAACGCCAATATAAAAGAGGGATAACAACATATAGGGGTAAAGGTTTACCTGATCACAGAAACAATATCAGCTTGTCATGGCTTTAGCGCTTTGGCAGGCTGATATTTTTTTGAACTTAAGGAAGCGCACCGTAGGAGATTGCCGCAATATGAGGAGAAATGTATAAAATACAGCTCCGGTTGAAATGCCGTCCTGTATACTCTCTGAAAACACTGCCTAAAAAAGATCCGCATATATCCCGCTCTTGATTTTTTCGATCATATGTTGTATAATATTAAAGTTATACATATTTTGTTTACATTTGCACAAATAAATACACAAAAGCGGCTGGGAGGCAGCGACCCTTTTGGCACTGAAAAATATTCACATTATACATTGGAGAAAACATGAAAAATATGATAGGAAAAAGATCAACAGCGGGTGCATCCGCCACCAAAGACATGACCACAGGCAACATATACTCACTGATGATAGGCTTCGCACTGCCCGTATTCGTCAGCCAGATATTCCAGCAGCTGTACAACACCGTTGACTCGCTTATAGTCAGCTGGTTCCTTGGAACAAACGCCCTGGCGGCGGTGTCCTCCTCGGGTACGCTTATCTTTATGCTGGTAAGCTTTTTCACAGGGGCGGCCATGGGCGGCGGAGTGGTGATCTCCCGCTATTTCGGCAGCGGAGATGAGGAAAAGGTCTCGCGGGCAATTCACACCCTGATGACCTTCGGACTGATATGCAGCGTGGTGTTGACGGTGGTGGGTGTTGTCTTTACCCCCACGCTCCTTGTGTGGATGCAGACCGACCCCGAGGTAATGCCCGAAGCGGTGGAATATTTCCGCTGGTACTTCATGGGTTCTCTCGGAATGGTAATGTACAACATCTGCCGCAGCATCATGAACGCCGTTGGCGACAGCCGCCGTCCGCTGTACTACCTTATCTTTTCCTCCGTGCTGAACGTGATCCTGGATCTGCTGTTTTTAGGGGCTTTTCGTTGGGGAATATGGTCTGCCGCGGCGGCAACAGTGGTCTCTCAGGTCGCCAGCGTGGTGCTTTGTATGATCTATCTTATGAGGAGCGGAAATGTATTTACCGTTGAGCTTAGAAAGCTCCGTCTCCATTGGGATATGCTTAAGGAAATCGTCCGCTACGGCTTGCCCTCGGGAATACAGAACTCGGTGATAGCTATTGCCAACGTAATAGTTCAGACCCAGATCAACTCCTTCGGAAAGCTTGCAATGGCGGCTTACGGCGTTCACGCAAAGATAGAGGGATTTGCCTTTCTCCCCATAAACAGCTTCTGCATGGCAAGCACCACCTTTATCAGTCAGAACTTGGGCGCGCGGCAGTATGACAGAGCGAAAAAAGGCTCCCGCTTCTGCATTATCGCGGCGGTGGTGACGGCAGAGGTCATAGGCGTATGCTGTTATTTCTTAGCGCCGTATTTTATCGGGCTTTTTGATAAGACGCCGGGTGTTATCGAGCTTGGAGTTCGGCAGGCTCATACCGTGGCGCTGTTTTACTTCCTCTTAGCCTTTTCCCACTCTATAGCGGCAGTGTGCCGCGGCGCGGGAAAAGCTTTTGTGCCTATGTTCATTATGCTCTCTATCTGGTGCGTGGTGCGTATCATTTACATAATCTGCATAATGCACTATGTGGGAGAGATCGGCTGTATCTATTGGGCATATCCGCTGACCTGGGCAATAAGCTCGGTTATCTATCTGCTGTACTATCTCTTTTCCGACTGGGTACACGGCTTTGACAAAAAGAAAGCACGTACCGAATGATCACCCTTGCAATATGCGGCGGCGACAAGCTGACGCTGCATATTGCTACGCAGCCTTTATTTTTTATTACCGGACATTTCCACGGCATTGATATAATATAAATAATCTTGTGAATTCGGAGTTACCTGAAAATTAGGATTACAACATCCGCATCTCCATATAGTTTTGCCATTAAGCTCGTAAGAAATCCCCGAAGCGCATTTTCCTGAAATTCCGTTAGCGCACCCATTGTCACTTACCATAAAATTGCCTATAACACTTTCGGGACATTGTTTGATGTATTCAAGAACCTTATCCATATTTTTATACGAAAATAAAACCTGAATTCGGTATCCATGCTTGTAAGCCAAAAATCAGCATTTGTATTTCTGTTTCGGTCGCTCTCTTTTTTATAATACCGAATTTGAGGACCCTCATTCCAACCCTGAAAATTATAACTGTAGCCTCGTTTTAAAAGCTCCTCATGTATCAATTGAGCCGTTTCTCTGTCCTGTTCCGAATGAAAAAGATCGGAAACAGCGTCAACACCGCTGCCGTACTCAACAGTACTCCAATCGCTTTCAAACAATTTATAATTCAGCCTGCAAAAATCATTAAACCTGTCCGTATTATTTGATTTTACAGCCAAAATGTATAATGCTGTTATTACATTCTTATTGTCTGAATATGAAACAGTTATATCGGTGTTGTTTTTTATTTTGCCGTTTACAAGTCCCTCGGCTGTAATTCCGTAATTGCCGAGCTTATTCAGAAATGCGCCGATATTTGTAATTTTCAAAGCCTTGCATTGCTCTTTCAGCTTTTCCGACTGAATACATAATTCACCGCTCGGCTTCAACTCACCCGAGTACCCCAATACATAAAAAATCTTTGCATATTTGTATGACTCCTCACGGGACGTTCTTGCCTCCTTGGAAAAATATTCATACTCGTTCATATCATAAGTCGGCAGAAGCATATCGGCAGGTTCATTCATTATGTCCTCATAGCAATGGGTGAAAATTTCATGCAATTCCTTAAATCCGCTTTTCAGCTCCTCCTGTGTACACACTGTTTTATATACATCATGTATGGGAAATTCATTCGGATAAGAAATCAATTCTTTTTTTCTAAGCTGCGACCAGCGTTCTATCCAATATCTCATTTTGTTTTCATTCCTTTTCAAATATCATTTTTTTAGCCTTATGGGAGCATAAAAATTCAGTTGATGATAGCCGAGCCCTTTCCTTATCTCATCGTCCGCATATATCATGTGTACCGAGGTTGCGCGGCTATTGTCAATAACAAAATTTGTTTTTTCTATCCATTTTTCTATTTTTTGCATTACCTTATTGCCGCTTTCGTCATCACCGTCAATACTTACCGCAACAGCATACAACCCGCCGGGGTGTTCAATAATTTCATAGGGAGCTGCGTCAGTTTCTGTAATTTCGTCCTTAATGCGCCATATCCATTCAGGATTTCCGTTGTTTTCGCACAGAAAATCGGGAGCGTCAAAAATAATGGGCTGAAAAAATCATTGTGCGCTTCCTGCCATATCCGGAATTTTCCAAAGACATCTTCATATGACATTGCGCCCGATGTTATTGCTCTGAATTTTGGAATACGGATAATTATTATATCGGGTATTTTGTCGTTCAGCTTTTCTGTGACTTCAAAAAAACGTTCAACCGAAGCAGAATTACCGTTGTAATCCACATTTGTGATTTGCGTTTCAATATCGTTTGCTTTTTCGTACAACAGCTTTATATCTGTTTCTTTTTCAAAGTCCAGATTTTTTATCTGCTCAATAAACTCCAAGACGATTTTTTTTCAATTCATGCAAAAGGGAAACTTCCTCGTCTATATTATCGACCTTTTTTCAAGCACATCTAAAACGACTTCCGAGCCTGCGGTGCTGAATATGCGTTTAATATCCTTTATACTGATATTAAGTCTGCGTAAAATCAAAATCTGCTCCAAGCGCTTTATTGCAGCCTCATCATATAATCTGTAAGCATAGTCATCATTTCGTGTGCTTTCTATCAAACCCATTTCCTCATAATAACGAAGAGTACGGGCAGATACATTATATTTGACGGATATATCTCTGATTTTAACTAAATTACCCATATTATTTCTTCCTCTCGCTGACGTTAAGTATATTATACACTATTCCCCAACGGAAGAGTCAATAGTAAAATTAAATAAAGATAATATTTTTTTGAATACTATATAAAACGGCAGAGTTCTAAACTTGTACTCTGCCGTTTGCATTATGTTATGCTTATTGACATGTTTTTGCTCAAAAACTTTTCTAAATCTATTGACTTTTTGAAATTCTGGTGATATAATATAAAGTTACACTAATAACCGATGGAGCTATGCTCTCGCTTTGCCGCTTACGGTAAGGCGTTTAAAAAGCACTTTATCTGCTTTTTAAATGGTATTAGTATTAGATCAAAAGAAAGGAGAGATCAAACTTGTTATTGACCATTACCTATGAAGGACGCGGCACACAGGATCTGGGCTACCTTCTGCACAAAAATCCGGAGCGCGCCCAGCAGTTTGAATTATCCTACGGCAAAGCCTATGTTTTTTATCCCGAAGTCAGCGATGAGCGCACCACAGCCGCCCTGCTCCTTGACATTGATCCCCTTGATCTTGCAAGAGGAAAGGCGGGCAGCAGAGAAGGGGGTCTGTTCGACTACGTCAACGACAGACCTTACGCTTCCACCTCCTTTATGAGCACAGCCATTGCCCGCATTTTCGGAACTGCCATGAGCGGCAGATGCGATAAGCGGCAGGAATTAGCAGACACGCCTTTGAAGCTCACAGCCCGTCTTTACTCTCTGAAAGACAACGGAGATAGATCGCTGGCAAAGGAAATGTTTGAGCCCCTGGGCTATATGGTGGAAACAACGCGCACAATGCTTGACAGCAATTTCCCTGAGTGGGGAGAGTCACCCTATATCGACCTTACTATCAGCGGCACGGTGAAGCTGTCCGAGCTGCTGAATCACATCTATGTGCTGATACCCGTTTTTGATAAGCAAAAGCATTACTATACATCAGAGGACGAGATAAGGAAGCTCCTTGAACACGGCGAGGGCTGGCTTGCCGATCACCCCTGCAAGGAGAAAATAACCCGCCGCTATTTTGCCGCTAAGGGCAGCTACGCGCGAAAGACCCTTGACATTCTACTTGCCGATGAAAATGCAGGTGATGAAGTACCGGAAGGTGAGGAAAACGCCGATGCAGCGGAAGAAAAGGAAACGCGCCTTTCCCTCAACACACAGCGAATGGAAGCGGTAAAAAATGCAGTCCTGGCAAGCGGAGCCGCAAGCGTTATCGACCTTGGCTGCGGCGAGTGCCGTCTGACCTCCCTTTTGCTGAACGAACCCCAAATCACCAAAGTGACCGCCTGCGACATATCTGTCAGCGTGCTGGAAAAAGCGGCGCAGCGTCTTCACCTTGACAGAATGCAGACCTTCCGCAAAAACAAGCTGACCCTTATGCAAGCCTCTCTTACCTATCGCGACAAACGTTTTGAGGGCTACGGCTGCGCCTGTGTAGTGGAGGTCATAGAGCATATCGAGCCTATGAGGATACCTGCCTTTGAGCGGGCAGTGTTTGAGTTTGCAGCGCCCAAAACGGTAATTCTCACAACGCCAAACAGAGAATACAACGCAAATTACGAAAATCTGCCCAAAAACACCCTCCGCCATGGCGATCACCGCTTTGAATGGACAAGAGAAGAATTCAGGCAATGGACAGAGCATATCTGCGAAAAATTTGGCTATACCTGCGAGATAAGCGGTATTGGCGATGTAGATGAAAATTTAGGTACGCCGACACAAATGGGGGTGTTTAGGAAAAATGGATAAGTACATGGAAAAATATAAAATAGAGATACCCGAATTCTGCCTTGTAGCCCTTGTAGGCGGAACGTCATCGGGAAAGAGCAGCTTCGCCCTGCGGCATTTCAAGCCCACCGAAGTGCTTTCCTCCGACTTTTTCAGGGGAATGGTGTGCGACGATGAGAACAGCCAAAGCATTTCCGAGGACGCCTTTGATCTGCTTTATTATGCGGCAAACAAGCGCCTTAATAATATGAAGCTGACCGTTATCGACGCCACCAATATTCAGCAAAGCTCAAGAAAAAGGATAATAGACTTAGCAAGGGAACAGAACGTTCACGCGGCGGCTATCGTGTTGAACCTACCCGAAGAAATATTGCAGGAGCGCAACAAAGCCCGTTCCGACCGCAATTTTCCCGAGCGCGTGATACGTCAGCACTGCCGCGATCTTAAACGCAGCATAAGAGGGCTGAAACGGGAGGGCTTCCGTTTTGTGTATGTGATAAATTCTCTCGAACAGCTTGAAAACACCGAAGTTGTCCGTACAAAGCTGTGGAACGATAAAAGGGACAACCACGGCCCCTTTGACATTATCGGCGACATTCACGGCTGCTGTGACGAGTTGGAAATGCTGCTTGACAAGCTGGGCTATGTTAGGACAGATAACGTATACTCTCATCCTGAGGGCAGAAAAGCCGCCTTTTTGGGAGATCTCTGCGACAGAGGAACCCGTAATGCAGACGTTCTTCGCCTTGTTATGGATATGGTTAGGGCGGGAAACGCCATTGCAGTACCCGGCAACCACGACGCAAAGCTGCTTAAATATCTTAGCGGCAAAACCGTCGCCATGACCCACGGCTTTGACAAAACAGCTGCGGAGATCGAGGAAAAGGGCAGCGCTTTCAAAGCCGAAGCCGCAGAGTTTATTGACGGACTGATAAGCCATTATGTACTTGACGAAGGCAGGCTGGTGATAGCCCACGCAGGCTTGAAGCAGGAGTACATCGGGCGAGGTTCCGCAAGAGTTAGAGAGTTTTGTCTTTATGGCGAGACCACAGGGGAGCTTGATTCCTACGGCCTCCCTGTCCGTCTTGATTGGGCATCGGACTACAGAGGGCGCGCCGTCATCGTTTACGGACATATTGCGGGAAAGGAAGTCAGAACGCAAAACAACACCTTCTGCATCGATACGGGCTGCGTATTCGGCGGAAAGCTGACCGCTTACCGCTACCCCGAAGGCGAGATAGCAGATGTGGAAGCTTTACAGCAGTATTACGAACCTGTGAAGCCCCTTGAAGATGCCCCTGATACCGATATGGGAGATATGCTCGGAGATATGCTCACGGTAGGGGATTTCAACAAAAAGCTGCATATCGAAACGGAGCTGATGCCCTCTATCGACATTCATGAGAATAATGCTGCGGCGGCTTTGGAGATCATGTCGCGGTTTGCGGCTGACCCGCATTGGCTCATATATCTGCCGCCTACCATGTCGCCCTGTGAAACCAGCGCTGTTGAGGGATATCTTGAATACCCCCTGCAAGCCTTTGAGTATTACCGCAGTCACGGTATACGGAATATAGTCTGCGAGCAAAAGCACATGGGCTCACGAGCTGTAATAGTTCTGTGCAGAACTCCCGAAGCGGCAGCCAAACGCTTCGGCATCACCGACGGCACAAGAGGGATCATCTACACCCGAACAGGCAGACGGTTTTTCGACAATGCCGATACCGAAAGGGCGCTCCTTGACAGACTTGACGCCGTGCTGACAAAAACGGACTTCTGGGGCGGCTTCAATACAGACTGGGTATGCCTTGACACCGAGCTGATGCCTTGGTCGGAGAAAGCGCAAGGGCTGATCCGCTTACAGTACGCTCCGACAGGAAACGCGGGAATGGCAGGACTTTCCGCCGCAGTCAGCGCCCTTGAAAAAGCCTGCGAGCGGCAGAACCGATCTCCCGAGGTAGATAAGGTCACATCAGGACAGAACGTTGATCCCGCAGCGCTGCTTGAACGCTATAAAACAAAGCGGGAGGACATAAGCCGCTATATCGGGGCATACCGTCAATACTGCTGGACGGTAAAAAACGTTGATGATTACCGCATAGCGCCCTTTCATATCCTTGCTGCGGAGGGTCGTGTTTTTTCACAGGAAAAGCACATTTGGCATATGGAGAATATCAAAAAATACATTACCGGGATCGATCCTGTTTTTATGGAAACGCCCTACCTCTGTGTTGACACGGAGGACGAAGAAAGCATACAGCAGGGTGTTGACTGGTGGCTGGAGCTTACCGAAAACGGCGGAGAGGGAATGGTGGTGAAGCCCGAAACCTATACCGCCAAGCAAGGGATACGGTTGTTACAGCCCGCAGTGAAGTGCAGAGGGCGCGAGTATCTGCGTATCATTTACGGCGCGGAGTATCTTGAACCCGATCATCTGAAACGGCTAAAGGTTCGCTCCCTGAACCGCAAGCGGACATTGGCTCTGAAAGAGTTTTCCCTTGGCATGGAATCACTTCACAGATTTGTGAAGGGCGAGCCCCTTTACAGAGTGCATGAATGTTCTTTCGGCGTTCTTGCTTTTGAGAGCGAACCGGTGGATCCAAGGCTTTGATATTTTGATATAGAAAAAAAGCATGATCGGAATGATCAAAACGCCCCAACATAATGCCGCTGTATGTCAGACCGCAGTCTGTGATGCAGCGGCATTTTTATACTAAGAACGTGTTCCAATAACCATTTGATTTGCGGAACGTAAATTCTCAAAGTAAATGCAACAGTAGCAAAGAAGGTAGCAATAACCTTGAAAAAAGGAAGCATTAAGTTTAAGAAAAAGGAAAAAAATCTGAGAAAATACCGTATAAGAAACAAAAAATGGTATGGCAAACAAGCCC
>JAAVIE010000139.1 GCA_014799325.1 Oscillospiraceae bacterium | reverse complement strand
TCCCCAATTATAAATGCTTTGACCCCACTCCCTATGTTGCGGTGACATTTATGCTGATTTTCGGAATAATGTTCGGCGACCTTGGGCAAGGGCTTTTGATAACGGTTCTGGGCATTATTCTTGATAAGTGGAAGCACGTCAAGCTTGCCCCCATTATGCAAAGAATAGGCATAACAGCAGCGATATTCGGTACTCTTTATGGTTCGGTGTTCGGAAATGAAGAGATAATCGAACCCTTCTTCAAGATCCCCACGGTATATCAGGCTTTGGGATATACCTCCGAGCCTAAGGATATATTTCAGATCTCGACAATTCTGCTTATCGCAGCAATAGCTATAGGCGTTGTGTTGGTACTCATTTCAATGATGATGAATATTGTTACCAATATAAAGGGATCAAATTGGCTTTCCGAAGCTGTTATCAATCCCAACGGAATTGTTGGATTAGTATTCTATGCTTCTGCCATGATAGGTGCGGCACTTACTCTGGGGCTTGGAATAAATGCGTTCAGCACTCCCTATGTTCTTTGTCTTATCATACTTCCCCTGGTGCTGATGTTTTTAAAGGAGCCTATCACAGATGTCCTCAATAAGGTAATTAAGCCCAAGGCAAAAGATAATACCTCAAATGTCGTTCATGCGGTCAAAACCTACAGCAACGCCGTAACGGAATTGAACAGCATAAACGAAACCGAAAAAAGCCTTAATCAGATCATTGAATCGGGCTTTGTAAAGGCTCAGTACGGTTCTCTCTCTCTTGACAGCTACAACAAGATAGACGGCACGGTAAAGGGCGATTATGTTTTCTATCCCTTTGAATCCGACAAAAACACAGTATACGGCGTTTATGTTACATCTGTTAAGGATATGCCGGGGATCGAAAAAAGCTTTGCGGCTCTCGGCTTTAAGAAAATGAAAATGCCCGAGCATATCGAGGATATACGCAAGGAACAGGCTCTTCACCTTTCCGACTATCTGGCTGAGGTCAAAAAGGAACATAAGGGTATCGGAAACATCATTATCGAAGGCTTTATAGAGCTTTTTGAAGGCTGTCTCAGCTATGTTACCAACACAATGTCCTTCCTGCGTATCGGCGGATTTATTCTGAGCCATGCAGGTATGATGCTGGTAGTTAATACACTGTCGGGAAGTGAAATGTCCGTTAAATATATTTTGGTACAGATTTTGGGTAACCTGTTTGTTATAGGAATGGAAGGCTTTCTGGTGGGTATTCAGGTACTGCGTCTTGAATTCTATGAAATATTCAGCAGATTTTACAAGGGCGACGGAAAGCCCTTCAGCCCAATGGTAGCAAGCTTTAACAGCGAGGACTGAAAAGCTGAATCAAAGCGGTTTTCAAAAATCATAAATAAGGGCGATACCCTTAATAATTAAAAAAATTTTTCTATTCGGAGGAACAAAAAATGGATAAAGCATATCTTTTACTTTTACCTTTAATTGCAGTAGCACTTATTATTATACCTCTTGTGATCGCCATTAAGCGCAAAAAGTCGGGAAAACCCGTCAGCATCAAGAAATCCATTCTTGTTAATGCCTGCTCCTTTATCGGCTGTATGGCATTGATGATCTGCGTGATGCCAGCTTTCGTAGGCGCAGAAGCTGCCGACGCTGCGGCTGAGGCTGCCGACGGTCTTTCAAAGGGTATGCAGTATCTGGCTGCCGCTCTTTCCACAGGTCTTGCAACAATAGGCACAGGTCTTGCGGTAGGTCACGCTGCTCCTGCGGCTATCGGCGCTACCAGCGAGGACGACAAGAACTTCACCAAGTCCCTTATCTTCGTTGCCCTTGGCGAAGGCGTTGCTATTTACGGCTTGCTTATTTCTATACTTATTCTGTTCAGCTAATAAAGCCTTCGGAAGGATTTATCTGATGAAATTTTATCTTATAAGCGATAACACCGATACCCTTATGGGTATGCGTTTAGCGGGTATTGAGGGAGTTTTGGCTCACGAAAGCGAAGAGGTAACGGAACAGCTTGACAAGGCTATGAAGGATAAGGATGTTGCCGTTATTCTTATGACAAAAAAGCTTATCGATCTATGCAGAGATAAGGTCTACGAGTTAAAGCTGAATTGTCCCAAACCGCTGATAGTGGAAATATCCGACCGTCACGGCGGCAGCAATGTCACCGAAACAATCGGTAAATATATCAATGACGCTATCGGTCTGAAGATATAGTTATTCGGATATCGGCGGAGAAAACAGAAAGGAAATAAGGCTATGGAAAATCTTGAAAAAATAGCCCGTTTTGAAGAAGCCATAAATAAGGCGGCTGAAAGCGAGATAGACAAGCTGCTTTCCGACGCAAGAAAAAAGGCGGAGGAAGCGGTAAAGTGTGCCGATGAGGAGTATCTCGAAAAAAGCTTTCATGTGGTTTCAGGAGAAACCAAGAATATCGAGAGAAGATTGCAGCACGAGGTTTCTCAAAAAGAATTTGAAGCGTCAAAAGAGGTTTTCGCTCACCGCAGCAAGCGCGTAAACGAGTTGTTCGAGGAGCTGGAAAAGGAGATAGCCGATTTTTCCAAAACTCCCGAATATGAAAAACGTCTTATCGCCATAACGGAGGAGATCGAAAAGGAAACTCCCTTTGATGATAAAACCGTTATCTATGTCAAGCCCACAGATGTGGAAATGCTTAAAAAGCACTACCCAAAGGTAAATGTAAGCGGGGACAAAAATATAAAGCTGGGCGGAGTTTCCGTTTTCTACCCCCAAAGCTCCGTTTATGCGGACAGAACCTTTGACAACGCCTTTGCGGAACAAAAAGCGGAATTTGTCAATAACAAGCTTATGCAGCTATAATTAAAAAGTTTTGGCGGTCATACACCGCATACTAAATCTTCCTTTTTGAAAGGCAGGAAAAAGCTTTGAACACTATTTATGCCATAAACGGTCCTGTTATCAAGGTCAAGGACACAAAAGACTTTTCCATGCGCGAAATGGTCTATGTGGGCGAAAAGAAGCTTATCGGCGAGGTCATCGGCGTAAGCGACAGCTTTACCGTTATTCAGGTATATGAAAACACCGACGGATTAAAGGTAGGAGAAATGGTATATACCACAGGCTCTCCTATGTGCGCCACCTTGGGACCGGGAATAATCAGCAATATATATGACGGTATCGAGCGTCCTCTCGGTGATATGAAAAGCCTGTCGGGCGCTTTTGTTTCCGAGGGCAGCAGCATTCCCGCCCTCAATACGGAAAAGAAGTTTGATGTCACCGTTACAGTAAAAGTTGGAGATAAGGTAAAGGCAGGTCAGATCTATGCTACTTGTCCCGAAACTCCTCTGATAGTTCACAAATGTATGATCCCCCCTTCTGTCAAGGAAGCTGTGGTTTCTTATGCTGCGCCTAACGGTCAGTACGGGGTCAACGATACTGTTCTGAAGCTCACCGTTGAGGGCGAAGAGACCGAGATGCCACTGACCTTGTGTCAGAAGTGGCCTATAAGAGATCCCCGCCCCGCTAAACAGCGTATGCCCATTACCAAGCCCCTTATCACGGGTCAGCGTGTTATTGACACTGTACTTCCTATTGCAAAGGGCGGCACTGCGGCTATCCCTGGCGGCTTCGGCACGGGTAAGACCATGACCCAGCACCAGCTCGCCAAATGGTGTGACGCAGACATTATCGTATATATCGGCTGCGGCGAACGCGGAAACGAAATGACACAGGTACTTGAAGAATTCGGAGAGCTTATCGACCCTAAGTCGGGCAGACCTCTTACCGACAGGACTGTGCTTATCGCCAATACATCAAATATGCCTGTTGCGGCGCGTGAAGCTTCTATTTACACGGGAATTACCCTGGCGGAATATTACCGCGATATGGGCTATCATATAGCTATTATGGCTGACAGTACCAGCCGCTGGGCAGAGGCACTCCGTGAAATTTCGGGACGTCTGGAGGAAATGCCTGCGGAAGAGGGCTTCCCTGCTTATCTTCCCTCAAGACTTTCCGAGTTCTACGAGCGTGCGGGATATGTCAAGACCCTGAACGACAACGAAGGCAGCGTTACCATTATCGGCGCCGTTTCTCCCCAGGGCTCCGACTTCTCCGAGCCTGTTACACAGAACACTAAGAGATTTGTACGGTGCTTCTGGGCTTTGGACAAGGCGCTTGCTTATGCAAGACACTACCCCGCTATCAACTGGATGAACAGCTATACAGAGTATGCAGAGGATCTTGCTCCCTACTATTCGGAAAACGTAAGCCCCGAATATATGCCTTTAAGGCAGGAAATTTCCACCCTTTTGGTTGAAGAAAACAACCTTATGGAGATAGTAAAGCTGATAGGCGCGGACGTTCTGCCCGACGATCAGAAGCTTATTATAGAGATCGCAAGAGTTATCCGTGTCGGATTTTTGCAGCAAAACGCATTCCACAAGGACGATACCTTTGTACCCCTGAATAAGCAGCTTCTTATGATGAAAGTCATTATCAAGCTTTATCATGGCGCAGGGGAAGCTATCAAGAAAGGCGTATTGTTCTCGGATATTGTAAAGACAGGCATTTTCGACAAGCTTATCAAGATCAAGTACGATATCCCCAATGATAAGCCCGAAATGTTTGACGATTACGAAAAAGAAATTGATGAACTGATAGAAGGCTTGACCTCCGAGGCGGCATAAGCTTTTGCCGTCAGCAGAATACGAAAGGAGAACGTATTTGGGCTTTTAGGATTATTTAAAAGATCAGATACAAGGCTTATAAACTATGGCAGTACAGTATGCAGGACTTACCTCCGTAAACGGACCTTTGGTGTGTCTTGAAGGAGTTAAGGGCGTAGGATATGAAGAAACCGCCACCATTAACCTTGACGACGGCACACAGCGCATGGGTCGTGTGGTACAAATGGAAGGCGATAAGGTAATATTGCAGGTTTTTGAGGGTACCAACGGACTTTCTCTTAAAAACACCAAGACCGTTTTCGGCGGAAAGCCTTTGGAAATGCCCCTTGGAACGGAAATGCTGGGAAGAGTATTTAATGGCGTAGGCAAACCCATTGACGGACTTGGACCCGTATTCCCCGAAAAATACGCGGATATCAACGGACGCGCTTTAAACCCTGTTGCCCGCTCCTATCCCCGCAACTATATCCACACGGGCATAAGCTCCATAGACTGCCTTATGACCCTTATCAGAGGACAGAAGCTCCCTATCTTTTCGGGTTCGGGACTTTCTCACAATAAGCTGGCAGTTCAGATAGTACGTCAGGCGAAGATCGCAGATTCCGAGGGTAAGGATTTCGCGGTAGTTTTCGCGGCAATGGGCGTTCAGAATGACGTTGCGGACTACTTCCGCCGCAGCTTTGAGGAATCGGGAGCTATAGGCAGAGTTGCAATGTTCCTTAATATGTCCAATGACCCTATTATCGAACGTACACTTACCCCAAGATGCGCACTTACATTGGCTGAATATTTAGCTTTTGAGAAGAATATGCACATTCTGGTTATCATGACCGATATCACATCTTATGCCGAGGCGCTCCGTGAATTCAGCTCCTCAAAGGGTGAGATCCCCGGAAGAAAGGGCTACCCCGGCTACCTTTACTCCGACCTTGCTTCACTGTATGAACGTGCAGGAGTTATTGAGGGCAGCAGCGGTTCTGTTACCCAGATACCTATTCTCACCATGCCTAACGACGATATTACACACCCTATACCCGACCTTACCGCTTACATCACCGAAGGACAGATAGTTTTCGACAGAAACCTTGACCAGACAGGCGTTTATCCCGGATTGTCGGTACTGCTTTCACTGTCCAGACTTATGAAGGACGGTATCGGTGAGGGCTATACAAGACCCGATCACCCCGATGTTGCCAACCAGCTTTTCTCTGCTTATGCAAAGGTTCAGGACGCGCGCTCGCTGGCTTCCGTTATCGGTGAAGACGAGCTTTCCGCAACGGATAAGTGCTATATGAGATTCGGCAACGCCTTTGAGCAGAATTTCCTCAATCAGGGCTTTGAGGAGAACCGCTCCATTGACGAGACTCTTGACCTTGCCTGGGATCTTCTTTGTATGCTGCCCGCAGGCGAGCTTGACCGTATGAGCGAACAGCTTATCAAGGACAACTACGATCCTAAGAGAGCGGAAAAGTTCAATTAAAGGCTTGTTATCAGAACATTGTCAAATAAGATTTACCCACTAAGAAAAGAGGTGAGCTTATGGCTCAGCAGCAGGTATTCCCCACCAAAGGAAACCTAATGGCATCAAAACGTTCATTGGCGCAGGCGCAGCTCGGCTATGAGCTTATGGACAGAAAGCGCAACATTCTCATTCGTGAAATGGTGGCTCTTTCCGATAAAGCCAAGGAGATCAGAGGAAGCATAGACAGCGTTTTTGAGGAAGCCTACAAATCCCTTGAAACTGCCAACGTTATGTTGGGCGTAGTTACATCGCTGGCAAAACAGATCCCTGTGGAAAACAGCGTAAAAGTCACCTACCGCAGCGTTATGGGTGTTGAGCTTCCCACCATAACCATTGACGATATTCCCCCTAAGATGACATACAGCCCTATGCTTACCAATAGTCAGTTTGACCGAGCTTACATTTGCTTTAACAAGGCGAAGCTTATGGCGGCTACCTTGGCGGAGATCGAAAACAGCATTTACCGTCTGTCGGTGGCTATCAAGAAAACCCAGAAGAGAGCCAATGCACTGAAAAATATCCTTATTCCCCGCTATACGGAGCAGGTGAAGTTTATCACCAATGCTTTGGAGGAGAAGGAGAGAGAGGAATTCTCACGGCAGAAGATCATTAAGGCTAATAAGGAAAAGAAAGAGTTGGCTGAAAATCAATAATTATAAATCAGTAATATAAAAGGGGCTGTAAAAAAGACAGCCCCTATTTTATGTCAAGATCCTTGGGAGAACCGTAAAAATCAGCACAACACTCCTATAAGCAGTGAGAATTTATCACTTGTTTCCTTAAAGGCGGGTTTCCACTCTCACAGCTTCCCTGATAGCACGAATTTCAAAAAGGACAAAATTTTCAACGAAAATTTTGTCCTTTTTGAAATT
>JAAVIE010000138.1 GCA_014799325.1 Oscillospiraceae bacterium | reverse complement strand
TTGTAAAACCAACTGTCGGGGCTGTAATACAAGCCGCAAACCTTCACCAGATCTTCAAAATTTTTCGGCTTGCATAAATACATTATATCGTCCATAAGGTCATCGGAAAACTCTCCCATAGATAATGTGCCATTCAGTATTTCACGCCCGTCTTTAACGAATGCCAATTCATCTGACACTGTGAACAGACCGTATATATCAAGATCGTTTATCGGAATATCGGCTGCTTTCGTTTTGGTTATCCTTTCAAGTTTGCCGATCATGTCATGATCTACAGCAGGAAAGGAGACCTGTTCCACGAAGTTTTGAAAATAGGAAAAATCAAAGTGTGTAACCACGTCTTTGCCATTATCGGCGTATTGCAGCGGAATAACACACTCTGCCAAGTATCTGTTGGGAATAATAAAATTTATCCCGCATAGCTTGCTGACACCTTTTTTATGTCCGCTGTATTCATTGATATAAGTCTCTATCCTACCCCTATCCTTATCCCAATCAAGAGAGTGTTTTTTTGAATACTCCAGTATACGCTCTTCCGCTTCGGTTCTTGATAAGGTTTCTATTTCCCCTGCACAAATTACGGTATCTTCCTTGTAAAACCTTTCTACTCCGTTCAATATGATCATTGGAATATCGGTCGGAATAATGCGCAGATCGCCGATCATATCCGCAATAAGGTTAGTATTTGTCACCACGACCTCATAAGCCTTTTCTTCACCCAAATATTTATAATCCAAAAGCATACACTCGGTTGACTGCAATGAAAATCCGGTTTGATTCTCATCGCCAATGTAGCACGGCTCGTCACCCAAAAGAACATGATGCATTATTTCTTCTTCATCGGAAAAATATACGTTTCCAACGGCACATACGGGAATTTCAAGCTGCTGACCGATATGTATGATCTCAAATACGGCTTCTTGCGGCATTGTATGGCATATTTCAAGATAATCATAAAACCGTGCAATTTCAATAAGCTCGATTTCGGATCTTCCGCAGGCTAAAGCACGGTAAAGCTCGCCGGTTTCTGTGCCGCTTCCCACAAGCAGACCATTTCGCAGTTCGGACAGCTTTTCCTTTGTTATACACGGCTTGCCGTCTATCATATTTTGGAGATGCGACCACGTTACCAACTTATATAAATTTCCAAGTCCCTCCTGATTTCTTGCAAGAATAGTCAATACAGTATGTTCCTTTGACAAGCTGCCGCTTTGAGCCCGATTTCTTCCGCCCGCTGAATAAGCTTTTCCACCGATGATACACCTGCCTGAGACATATTCGTGTGCATATGCAGCTCCACACGTTCTTCCCTATGGTTCAGCGCATCAATAATCTTGTGGTAGATCAGCCTGTTGGGGTACCGGCGGTAATCGGTAAAAACAGTGATCCCGTTATGATAGAAATGCTCCAATATCGCCGCAGCGCAGCCCGCACTGCGGCTTTCCCCGTATTCGCACTGACAAATTATATTCATTCCGTTTTTATAAGCGTCAATAATGAATTCTGCCGCTTCATTCGCTTCCGGAAAAAATGTATCATAAGTATAGCCTTCTTCCTTAAGGTCTCCAAGCTCCAGATCGTCTATTTCTATGTACATAACACGGCTGCATATATCGCTGTAATCCACACGGTCGCAGGGCTCGGTTCCTCGGTCGCAAAAGCTGATCACAGCATAGTTATGATAAAATTCTTCCTTATGGCCATGAAAAAAATCTCCATTATAAAGATATTCTATATCTCCTCGGGAATAAACTTGTACGTACATAAGTGTTCTCCTTTACATAAATCGAATTGTTTTATTTCCCCTTTTTTAGAACATTTTTATATCCTGCCTGCCGAAGTCTAAGACCGATAAGATTCCAGTCCTGAGGAGTCATGCGCATTATCTCATCCTTATTTGCGGCAGTCATAAGGATAGGCGGCATTGCATCTGGATTTAATCCTCCCGATCTTTGATGGATCTTGACCGTTCGATAATCTTCTGCGTAGACTTTTTTCACTCCCAAAGGATCGGTCTGTGCACTAACTTTATCTTTGGTGAGTGCCAAAATTATCAGTACAACCAACGAAACAGGAGCCATCCAAAGCCCTTGGAGCGGATCAACTCCAAGCCGCAGTACAAGGCAGGAATACCACGGTACCCATGCGAGGATATAGTATATAGCTTTCTTCCACAACTGACCTTTGACTTTAATGGGAGTCCCGTTGGAAAAGGTCATTCCCTTTCCCGGCTGTTCAAACAGCATAAAAATGGTTATCACCAAAGGGAAGATAATTCCCCAAAAGTAGGATATTTCCCATATAGAGCTTGATTTCTCTTTGAGCGTAATGAAAGGCACCAAAAATGCAAACACCAGTGCTATTACAACACCTTTTGTCCAGCTTTGACTGTATTTTTTCATCAGTCGGGCTTCTGCTTCAATAGCCTTAAATAATTTTTCACTTTCTTGATTTTCCGCCTCACGCTTTTCTGCTATCTTGCCAAGTACATTAACAAGCTTTGCGTAAGATTCGGGCATGAGATTTTTGTTTTGATCAATCATGATATGACCTCCTGCTATTGATTTTTTTGATAAGGTTTTTCCCTATATATAACCGTTTTGGATGTGCAAAGTGTGTTCGCTAAATTGCACGAAATTTTCAGCTGTAATTTATGCAAATATTACTATATATGCTTGTTTTTTGTATAATAAAAATATTGCGGTTGATCAGGCAGTCTTTTTATTTAGCTCTAAAACTTTAACCGTTTCGGAAATTGAAAAGTGTCCGGGCAGATCACATAAATTTTTCAGCAAATTTTTGTGTAAATTGCCTGGACATTTTTTGATTTCTAAAACGGTTCTAAGGTTAGAGGGGACAATAGTTTTCTGCGGGCTAACATAATTAGAAGGTGGGTTTTATATGAACGACAAAAGCATAAGAAAGATACTGATAGAATATCTTAATCAGCTTGATACAGGACTTTATAAACAGTATGATAAGACCCGAAAAAGGCAGGATCACTTTCGATCGGCTTGAAATAAGGTGGAAATATGAATTTTGAAAGCGAAATAAATGCACTGTAGTGACGTGGTTATGAAAAATAAACCGTGTAAATACAATATTATAAATTTAAGGCCGCAAATTAGGCGACCTTAAAATCATATATAAGCACAATTTATCACACCGACTCAAACTTTGGCTTGAGTTTTCTATGACAACCACGCGGACAAAATTTAAATCAGCTTGCAGAAAAACCTCCCGCCGGTCGGTTTTCCTGCAAGCTGTATTTTCATTGTCATTTTTCAGCAACTCATACAATCATTAAAGTTATCTGTTTTTCCTATAACGATTTTGGTATACCCGCCTGCAGCCCTCCACTGCATCAGCCACAGATCCTTTTCCACACCGTAATGATCCTTATAGGTCTCTTTTATAACATTCAGCTCTTCCCCGTTTGTTATCTGTATAATAAATTTGTTTTTGGGAGTTCTTATAATAAAGTCCGATCCGTTGATCACAGGCTTATGCGAGGTCACAAGGTTTTCCGTGATTTCCGCATTACTGCTTAGTTTAATGCTGTCGGTAACGGTGCAGATGCCGCTGTCACTTTCAAAGAAAAAACTGCGTGTGATCTTATCCTCTGCGGAAAGTCCGTAAGCGGTCCCAATTTCAAGCACTGTTTTTCCGCTGCCGTCTGAAACAAAGTCCGCGGCTCTGTACTGTGCGCCGGGAAGCTGTTCCTTTCCGCCTATCAAGGGCACGTTGTGACCCAGCGAACGGCAGCATAAGTATTTGTAACGGTTTTCGTTGAAATAATCCTTTGTGTATTCCCCTGCGCCTATGTCGTCTAAAATGCTCTCACCCTCACAGGCATAAATGAAGCTGCCAACATCGTTGTGGTTGTGAGGCTCGTCATTGTGACCGCCCTTTGCTGCAAGCACGCAGTCGTTGTCCGACCTGCACACAGACCACTGCGCCTGCGGAAGTACCATGTGCCGCTCTCTTTTTGAACTGATGCTGTCGGCTTGATCCTTTGTCCAAAAATAATCTCTGGATAAGATAATATAGCGGTAACAGTTGTCTGTTTCAAGATCTGCCGCAAGAGAAATGCTGGGGATCTCCACATCGGGGTAACGCCTTGACAGATAGGCAGTAAGACCCAGCCTGTATTTTTCGTCACGCTGACTGTCGGAAAAGCTGATCGTGATACTTCCCGTAAGAAAACACTTTTGCTGAAACAAGGCTATGTTTTTCAGCTTGGGAGCTTCAAAAAGATCGACTTTGCCCTCGGAATATCTGTACATCAGATCGGCGTAGGCGGTGAAAAAGCTCATGCCGTAAGTGTAATAGCCCAGCCCCTCAAGACAGGCTCCATCATCGGAAAAGCCCTTTATATAGTTTACTATCGAGCTGTTGATGCGATTCAGCAGCTTATCAAGCCTTGATTTGTCATCTTGCATGAGATAAATTGCGGCGCCGCCTATGGAACCGCAGCAAACCGCGCACCAGTTCATTTGAGAGACTTCCCAGGAAGAGTAGGGAAAGCTGCTTTCCTCAAAGGGTACAAGCACCCGCTTGAGTATTTCTTTGCGGACTTTCTCCTGTAAATCGGCAGACAGCTTGCTTTTCAGCAGATGTGTTATTTCAGCCAAAGAAAAAGCTGTTTCCGCCGCAAAGAGGTCTATGGTGATACGCCAATCCTTGCCGCTTCGGTCAACGTGAGCTGGCAGCGCCCAGCATTCCTCACTGCTTATGGCTTCGATGATCTCCTCAAGGCGGGAAATGTGGCTTTGCTCTCCGTACATAATTGACAGCATGGCATAGACTGTTAAAAATCTGCGCCTTTTGAAATACACATTTTCGTATTCCAGGCGATTGCCTGTGTGCTCGAATAAGGAAAAAAGCTCCTCTGTGAGCTGAGGTATTTCCTCTTTGTCCAATTCCCTGCCTGCTTTTACAAACTGCTGCTGATAACTGTTTAAAAAATCGGTGAATATGCTTTTCATTGCTTTTCCTTATACTAATAACCATCTTAACAGCGGATCTTATCCGCTGTTAAGATCCTTCGGCTTTGCCGAAGGGGCGACGAAGTCGCCGGTTATTTACGTTCAATACAATAACTGAGGGAGCTTTGCTCCCTCACCCTGCCGCTTTGCGGTAGGGCATTAAAAAGCGGTTATCCGCTTTTTAAAGGTTATTAGTATTAATAACAAACCTCGGTCTCTATCTCGTTTACGCCCTTTTTGATAACATATTTTA
>JAAVIE010000137.1 GCA_014799325.1 Oscillospiraceae bacterium | reverse complement strand
TTGCTTTCTTTTTTCATTGTCTGAGACCTCCTTCTCAGACTTAATGCTACCACTTTTTTCTTCTTATGGTAAGTGCTACCGCTAAATTGCACTGTTGCATTTACTTTGAGAATTTACGAGAACCATAAATCAGCACCAAGTTTCTTGGGAGAGCCGTCCTCTTCATTGACACTCCCCAAAAATTATGATAAAATAAAATAAGCTTTATTTTTTCATAATCTTGTGAGTGTATCTATGAAAATCTTCCTATACAGACTCTGCCAATGCACCTACGGCTTGCCGCAGACCCTATTGGGCTTCCTAATGTTCCTAAAATACATCAAAAATCCCCACTACACTTTCCACGGCGCCATAGTCACCGAATGGCACAGCGGTTCCAGCCTGTCCCTGGGCATGTTCCTCTTTGTATCGACAATATACAAGGAAAAGCCCGAAACAAAAGATCTATACAACAGATTGGCAGTTCACGAATACGGACACACGATCCAATCCCTGCTTTTAGGACCCCTGTATCTGATAGTGATAGGACTGCCCTCCATACTCTGGGCGGCAATTCCTCCTTTAAGGAAAATGCGGAGAGAAAAGAAGATATCCTACTACTCCTTTTACACCGAGAGCTGGGCAAACGCCTGGGGCGAAATGGCGTCAAAGGAAAAGTCTATGGGACAATATATATCGTAAAATAATTATTTTAAGGAGAATACATCTATGAAGATCGAAACCCAATGCCTTCACGAGGGCTACTCCCCCAAAAACGGCGAACCCCGCGTAATGCCTATCGTACAAAGCACCACCTACCGCTACGACAGCACCGACGACGTTGCGGCAGTCTTTGACGACCCCACAAAGAGCCTTATTTATTCCCGCTTTGAAAATCCCACCACCGACTGTGTGGAAAAGAAAATAGCGGCTTTGGAGGGCGGCGCGGCGGCAATGTGTACCTCCAGCGGACAGGCAGCTTCTCTTCTTGCTATTCTGAATATCTGCGAGGCAGGAGACAGCTTTATCGCTTCTTCCTCAATATACGGCGGCACAATAAATCTTTTCGGCGTTACTCTCAAAAGAATGGGTATCGAGTGCATCTGGGTAAAGGAGGACGCCACCGAGGAGGAGCTGAACGCAGCATTTAAGGACAACACCAAGGCAGTTTTCGGCGAGACTTTGGCAAACCCCGCTCTTACTGTTCTTGATATAGAAATGTGGGCAAAAGCCGCTCACGCTCACGGAGTTCCCCTTATTGTGGACAACACCTTTGCTACTCCCATTCTTTGCCGTCCTATCGAGTGGGGCGCGGATATCGTGATCCACTCCACATCAAAATATATGGACGGTCACGCCGTTCAGGTTGGCGGTGTTATTGTAGACAGCGGAAAATTCGACTGGACAAACGGCAAATTCCCATGCATGACCGAGCCTGACGAAAGCTATCACGGCATTGTGTACACGGAAAAATACTCCTTTGCGCCCTACATTGTCAAGGCGAGAATGCAGCTTATGCGTGATTTCGGCTGCTACCCTGCGGCGCACTCCTCTTTCCTGCTGAATCTGGGTCTTGAAACTCTCCATGTGAGAATGAAGCAGTACTGTGAAAATGCTCTTGCTGTTGCCAAGTATATCCAAAGCACGGGAAAAGCGGAATTTGTCACCTACCCTGCTCTTGAGGGAAGCAAGGGACACGAGCTTGCAAAGAAGTATCTCCCTCTCGGCACCAGCGGTGTAATTTCTTTCTCTGTAAAGGGCGGAAGAAATGCGGCTGTTAAGTTTATGGACAGCTTAAAGCTGGCATCTAACGAAGTCCATGTTGCGGATATAAGGACTTGCGTTCTTCACCCTGCCAGCGCTACCCACAGACAGCTTACCGACGAACAGCTTGTTGCTGCGGGAATTGACGGCGGTCTGATCCGTCTGTCGGTGGGCTTGGAGAATGTGGAGGATATTATTGAGGATCTGAAAAACGGGTTTGCACAGCTGGCTTAAAAAAGATATAATCAGCTCAACACCTTTAAAGGCGGGATTCGATTAGCACAACTGTCTTGACAGCACAAGTTTTAAAATGCGGGCTCCCAACAGCACAACTGTCTTGATAGCACGAATTTCAGAAATCAACTGAGTGCAGACTTTTTGCCCAGCTTTTCAAGCAAAAAATCTGCACTCAGTTAGAGCAGCTTGCTGCGTGTACTTCTCGGCTTGCCGAGAAGTACCTAATAGCTCAAGATTTAAATTTGCCCAGTTTTTCAAGCAAATTTAAATCTTGACGGTTCTGAAATTCTTTTTAAATCAGTAAATTACCGCCAACTTTTCTGAGAGAACCAATAATCAGCACAACTTTCCTAAGAGAACCAAACCCGACACAACTTTTCGGAGAAACAAACTATGAACATCACAATAAAACCCATGGAAACCCAAGCCGAGATCGAGGGAAAAGCACAAGTTCATTACAGCTCATGGCAGGAAGCATACAAAGGGCTGATAGATCAAGCTTATCTCAACTCCATGACCTTGGAGAAATGCACAGCCATGGCTTTTAAATGGCAGGACAACATTTTAGTTGCAAAGGACGGCGATAGGGTCATTGGCTTTACAGGCTGCGGAGAACACGGTGACAGCGCTTTGCCAAATACAGGCGAGGTGTTTGCTATTTATATATTGAGCGAATATTATGGCAAGGGCGTTGGCTATGCTCTGATGCAAGCAGCTCTTCAAAAGCTGTCACAGTATGACAGGGTTGCTTTGTGGGTCTTAAAGGACAATAAGCGGGCGATTCGCTTTTATGAAAAGTGTGGTTTTGTCTTTGACGGCACGGAAAAAACTATTGTGTTAGGGCAGGAGAATACCGAGATAAGAATGATCCTTGACCGAAAATAAAAATAACAGGGGCTGTAAAAAAAGACAGCCCCTGTTTTATTTTCTCTTATATTCCCTTATAAAAAATCAGTTATCCTCACTATCCGCATAATCCGAGGTAATACCGTAATACTCCTCCAAGGAAAGCCCCGACTCCGTTATCTTCTTCGCTTTCTCCACACCGATATACCTTACGTGCCATGGCTCATAAATATACCCCGTATACCTTTCCTTCCCGTCGGGATAGCGGATAATAAAGCCGTATTCCGCGCAGTGCGCCGCCAGCCATTTTCCCTCCGCAGTGTTGGCAAAGCTTTGTTCCAAAGAGTTCAGGTCAAAGGTATATCCCGTCTGATGATCGGAATGCCCCGGTCTTGAAGAATATGTATCGGCAACGTCCCTGCCGTCGCGGTTCACCCAGCCTGCATACACTATCTCCTGATCGTAGTAGGAGCGGTAGCCCGATACTATCCATAAGGTAATGCCGTCCTGTGCGGCAGCGTTTTTCATTTCAAGATAGGCGTTGTAGGCTTCGGGTCTGATCCCGGGGTCGTAGCTTGCGGGGAGAGTGTAGGTCTTGCTTGCCATCATTATTCCGTCAACGTAGGTTATGCCGTCTATTCTTTCGATCTTGTAGCCCTTGGAGGTGGTGGAAACATAGTCGGCAGGTCCGCTGCCGTTTCCGTTGTTATCGGCTTCGGTGACGGGAGGAGGGGCGGGCTGTGTTTCGGGTTCGGTTTCGGGCTCAGGCGGGACGGGCGGTTCGGTTTCCGGCTGTGTATGTATTTCGGGTTGAGTTTCGGGGGCCTCCTCGGCGGTGGTGCTGTCGGTAACTGTTTCCGTTACCGTTGTTTCCTCGGGCTGTGTGACCTTTGCCGCTTCGGTGGTTATGTCGGTTTTGGCGTCGGTAACATCTTCTATATTTGTACCCATAACGGGAACGCTTGGCTCGTTCTCCTTTGACTGACAGCCTGCTATCAGATTACAAGCGAATATGAAAGCCATAATTGAGGTAAGTATTTTCTTCCTGTTCATTTTTCTGTCCTTTTATGTATTTTATTGTAGTTTTCGATAATGTATTGTAACATATTTTATGGGATTTTTCAAGGTGTAAAAATTTTTGTAAGTTTTTTGTAATGTTTTATTTCTCATATATTAAGACGTTTTTTTGAAACAACCTTATCAAAATATTACAGAAGATTTTTGTAACGTTTTAAGATCTCGCGCGTCTAATCTACAAACCCCTAAGAAAGGAGGCTGACCGTGGAATTTGAACAGCTGTACAAGACCTACTACATGCAGGTTTATTCCTATATGATGACCCTTTGCAAAAAACCGGAATTGGCAGAGGAAATAACTCAGAAAGCATTTTACAAAGCCCTGCTCAATATAAAGAAATACCGCGGTGACGCCTCCGAGCTGACCTGGCTCTGCTCCATTGCCAAAAACATTTATTTTGATATGCTGAGGAGAGAGAAAAAGCAGACAGAGATTTCTGACGAGTTTTTCGGTAAGATCTCCCATAATACCCCTGTTGACGTTGCGGAGAAAGCGGAGGACAAGGACAGCGTTTTGCGCATACATCAGATACTGCACCAAATGGAGGAGCCTTACAAGGAGGTTTTTCAGCTCAGAGTATTCGGAGAATTGAGCTTCGGGCAGATAGGACAGGTTTTCGGAAAAAGCGAAAGCTGGGCAAGAGTTACCTACTACCGCGCCAAAAACAAGATCAGGGACAAGCTTGATGAAGAATGAAGGAAAGGAGAAAATTTATGAAAATATCCTGTGATATTATAAGAGATCTGCTGCCGCTGTATAATGACGGCGCTTGCAGCAAGGAAAGCGTAAGCCTTATAGACGAGCATTTAAAGGAATGCCCCGAGTGTATGAGCGAGCTGGGCAAACTAAAGGAGGACACTCCCGTCCGAATGCTGAAGCTGGAGGAAAAGAAAATAATCGGAGCATACCGCAGAAGCGCATTAAAAAAGGCACTGCTGTTGGGATTATGTCTTGTTGTTTTTCCTTTGATAAATGTGTTTTATATTGGGCGTTTTTATGAGGTCAGCTTTATAAAGGCATATTTGGCGACTGCGCTTATAATGCTGAACTCGGTGTATCTGCCCGCCGTTATAAAAAACAATCGTAAGACCGTTATAGCTGTGTCCTCCATTGCTGCACCTGTCGGAATGTTTTTTGCATTGACCTTCAATTTATACAATAAATATTACGACGAAGTTATTTTATTGCTTTCTATTCCCTCTATAATTTATTTAGGTTTATCCCTTGCTTTTATCCCTTTAAAAATCAGAACTGATTATGAAAGCCCCTGGCGTTATAAAAAGGCGGCTTTAAGACTTGGAGCAATGGAAACACTGATATTGCTTACCGCCTCGATAACCGAATCCATGGACAGAATAGATAATAATTTCAGTGGAATTGGCTTTAAGCTGCTTGTTTATGTAATGCCCTTTATGCTGTTTTTATGGGCGGTATGTCTGCTGATCAGATTTATTAAAACAAACAGCTATATCAAGGCGTCAGCATACACTCTCATTACAGGCTTGTTCGTCAGCCTTATCCCCGCTGTGGAATACTTTGCTGACAGGGTTTATGAACAGTGGGACAGATTAAATTATAAATACTGTTTCTGGCAGGCTGACCTTTTTAACGGCGGCAAAGATTATTTAATTGCCAACATCTCCCTGATTATTTTACTGATTTCCGCAGCGGCAGCCGCCGCGCTTTTTGCAAAGGGCAAATGGGGCAATAGAAAAATCGGAGAAAAGGCGGAGGAAAAAAATGACTGAAGTGGGGATCCGCTTTTAGGTATGTTGTGCTGACTTGGTTCTCTCAGAAAAGTTGTGCTAATCTTGCACCGGGCTTCCATTCGTACATCTTCCCTGAGAGAACCATAAATCAGCACCAAGCTTTTTGGGAGCATAAAATAAAGGGGCAGTTTTTACTCCCCCTTTTCTTTTTATTCTCTGTAATTTAATTCCATATCAGTATTATTAAAAAACTGTCGGACAAAATAATAAAAATAATTCACCAAATATAAAAAAACAGGAGCAAAAAATGGATCTTGGAGAAAAACAGCTGTCCTCCTCATTAGAGGACAACATTATAAATATACGCACCATAATGAACAACAGCAGCGACCTGACTTTGAAACGCGCAAAGGCGGCAGGCCACGACATCTGCATAATCTTCTGCGAGGGAATGGCAAGCACCGAAACCATGGCGGATCTCATCTTCCGCCCCATAAACGAGCTTAACGCCGCTATCGGAAAAGCTCATGGAGAAATACGCAAAGAAACGAACGGAGCAGCGCAAGGGGAACCCAGCAAAGAAATACACAGAGAAACGCAAGGCGAAGCAAAGGGCGAAACGCAAGGCGAACCCCCAATGCCCTTAGAGACCCTCACCAAAACTCTTGAAGAGGGAATTATCCTTGCGGGAGAGCAGAAGATCTCAAAAACCTACAACGAAGTCGCCCAAGACATTATGTCGGGCTTTGTGGAGATACTCACCGAGGGCGTAGATCACGCTTTGTCGGTGGGAGTGCAGGGCTACGCTTCCCGCTCGGTTGAAGAGCCCTCCACCCACAACAACGTCCGCAGCAGCCGCGACGGTTTTGTGGAGGTGGTGAGAACAAACGTTTCCCTTGTAAGGCGGAGAATGAAAAACCCCGACCTTGTTTTCAAAATGATGACAACGGGAGATATGTCCAATACCGACATCTGTATGTGCTATATCAAGGGCGTGGCTGATAAAAATTTAGTCCGCGCCGTGGAAAAAAGGCTCAAAGAGCTGCCCCTGAATACCATTCTCGAATGCGGCTATATCCAGCCCTTTTTGGAAAATCCGGGCAGTCAGATCTTTTCCGAGGTGGGAGTTACCGAGCGGCCCGATACCTTTACTTCAAAGCTCCATGAGGGGAAAATAGGGGTATTGGTGGACGGCACTCCCTTTGCGCTGTACGTTCCCAAGCTCTTTATGGAAAACTTCAACGTAATGGACGACTACACAGGCAGACCGCTGTATACCGCGGTTATCCGTGTTATAAGATATATGGCTATCATAATAGCGACAGTGACCTCGGGCTTTTATGTGGCATTGGCAAATTTCAACCCCGAGCTTATTCCCGAAGCCCTTTTGCTGAACCTTGCCACCAGCATTCAGGACACGCCCTATCCCCTTTTGGCTGAGTGTCTTATCATTCATATTTTTTATGAGATAATGCGTGAGGCGGGCTTGCGGATCCCTGCCCATATCGGTCATGCGGTTTCGATCATCGGCGGTCTTGTTATCGGCGATATAGTAGTATCTGCCGGATTGGTGGGAGCGCCTATGGTATTGGTTGTGGCAGTGTCCGCCATTACAAGCTTTGTAGTTCCCGATCTATATGACAGCATAGCGGTTTTGAGATTCGGGTATATTCTTGCAGGGGGCTTGTGGGGGCTTTTCGGTATAACGGTGCTGTCTGCCATTATTACCGTGAAGCTCTGCTCTCAGGAAAGCTACGGAGTGCCTCACACTGCGCCCCTTTCCCCATTTTCTCCAAAGGCGATGCGGGATTTTATCATAAGACGGGGCTGGCGGAAGCTGTCCCAGGAGGATTACCGTGTGCAGGATCTTGAGGGGGTAAATGTAGGTGAAGAGACGGATACTGCCAAAGAGGTAAATATGGGCGAGAGCGTGGGAGCAGGCGAAGGCTAAGAACGTGTTCTAAATACGGACAAGTCACGGCAGGATCGGCGCAGGTCTTTTTGGCAAAGCTCCACACGCCGTGTCTGTCAGAATAAGTTCATTTTTCAGAAGAGGTTTTATGACAAGTATTAAAAAAATAAGCTACGGTCAGTTAGCAGTCTTGCTGGTGGCATCACGGCTCTTTTCCGAGTCGGTGAATTTCCCTCTGAACAATACCGAATACGGAATGCAGAGGTTCACGGTAATAATAACCGCTTATATAATTTTGTTTTTACAGTATATCCCCATGCTGATACTATCCAAAAAATATTCGGGGGAAAGCGCCACGGGGCTGCTGACCGAAAGAAACAGGGCTTTGGGCTGGACGGCGGCGATGCTGGTGACAATAGCCGTCATCATTGCTTCGGTAAGCTCACTTTGCCGAATGAAGTTCTACGCGTCAAGCACTATCTACGGACAGGCGCCGCCGTTTCTGCTGATAATACTGCCCCTGACGGTGTGCCTTTTCGCGGCGTGGAAAGGTATACAAGGGACGGCGCGCAGCGGAGTTATTTTCGCAGGGGTCTTTGTGGGATTCCTTATTTTAGTGGGAGTGAGCGTGTGGAAGCTTATGGACTTCAAGTGGCTTTATCCTGCCCTTGTGGAGGACGTGCCCAAATTTACCACACAGGTGCTGGAACAGATAGGCAGTAATTCGGAGATCATCTTTTTTGCGGTGCTGTCCGAACATGTCCGCGACAAAGGACACCGTACCGTGCTGTGGTATGTGCCTGCGGTCATGATCCTGCTTTTGCTGATGTTTTTGGTGGAGATCACCGTGCTGGGTCCTTTTTTGGGAAATGCCAGCTTCCCCTTTTTCACCGTTTCCGCTCTGTCGGACATTGTGCTTTTCCAAAGGCTGGACGGCATAGATGTGGCAGTGTGGACTTTGATGTGCATTATAAAGATAACGCTTGCGCTGCTGTGCATACGCACCGTTTTTGACAGGCTTTTGGGGAATAAGGGCGGTATGATAGCCGCTTGCATCGGGCTTGTGATAATAGGCTGGCTTTCGCTGATGTACGGGGGCAGCATGGACTTTGTAAAGGCAGCTACTGCCATATTGACCAGCGGTATTCCAATGATAATCTGCGGGATAATTTTGCCTATAGTGGCTCTTTGTATTGCTAAAAAGGGAAAAAGAGAGGGGGAGCGGCAGAATGTACCGAAGTCTTAAGATCGTATGCGCGGCTTTGGCAATATTATTGCTTGCGGGCTGCGTACCCCATACCGAGCTGAACGAAAAAGCCATAGTCCTTGCCATAGGCATAGATTACGAGGACGGGCTTTTTAAAGCCTGCTTTCAGTATTACAACCCCTCAGGGGCAGGAGGAGCCACTCTTGTTGACAACTCACAGCCCAACGTTCTCACTGCAAAGGGCGAGGGGGAAAACGTCTACGGCGCTTTGGAGGACGCCTCTTTCCGCTGCGGAAAGGAGCTGATGCTTGGCGTTACCCAGATCATTATAATAGGGGAAGAAGCGGCAAACCACTCGGTGGAGCAGGTGATGAATTTCTCCAAGAGCTATTTTCAGTCTCACCCCGATATGATGATTGCAGTGTCGGAGGGGAAAGCCTGCGATCTTATGCAGGTGAAGTTCAACGAGGGTATTGTTTCTACCCAAAAGATAAAGTTTATGATGCAGAACGCGGAGAAAAGCGGTATTGCGGCATTGCCCTCGGCTCTGGACTTGTTCAGATCACTGGAATCGGAGCAGAGGAGTATATGTCTGCCGCGGTTAAGGCTTATTGAACCGAGCGAAGATGATGATGAAAAATCCGACGCTTCCGAAGACGGAAAGAATATCGAGATATGCGGCGGTGTGCTGATTTATGACGGAAAAGCCGCAGCCAATACGGATATAGAGGTAATGTCGGGGCTGGAAATGCTGTGCTGCAAGACCCAGACAGGCACAGTAACAGTGGACTACAACGACGAAAAGCTGTCAATAGGATTGGTGGATATCCACACAGAACTGTTTCCAAGCTACGAAGATGGAGTGCTGACTTTTGAGGTAAAGGTGAAGTCCAAGGGCAGATACCTGATCGAGCCCCACAACGGCTACGCCGAGGAGGACAACAAGGAAATGGGCAGGCTGTGCGGAGAACAGATCATAGCAAGAATGACCGGGGCTATTGAGGAAACGGTGCTGAAATATGGAGCGGATCCCTTTCAGCTTGAAAAAATAATAAGGCACTATGACAATAAGCTGTGGAATGAGATAAAGGATAATTATACCGAGGAGCTTAAAAATTGCCGGTTTGATTTTGAGACGGATATTGAGATCGATAAGTTGATTTTGGCTAAATAGTTAGCTTTAGTGAGCTAAAAATTGGTTCTCTCAAAAAGGTTGTGCTGATTTGGGTTCTCTTGGGGGAAGTTGTGCTGATTTGGGTTCTCTTGGGAAAGTTGTGCTGGTTTGGGTTCTCTTGGGAAAGCTGTGCTGGTTTGGGTTCTCTTGGGGAAGTTGTGCTGGTTTGGGTTCTCTTGGGGAAGTTGTGCTGGTTTGGGTTCTCTCAGGGAAGTTGTGCTGGTTTGAGTTCTCTCAAGAAAGCTGTG
>JAAVIE010000136.1 GCA_014799325.1 Oscillospiraceae bacterium | reverse complement strand
GAATTTCCATAGGAAATTCTGCGACTTTTTTAAATTCGTGCTATCAGAGAAGTAGTGCTATTGGGAGTCCGCGTTTTAAAACTTGTGCTGTCAGAACAGTCAAGCTAAATATGACATGCTCTTAGAGATGTTGAGCTAATTTTTACGACTCTCCCAAGAAAGCTGCACAATTAGTATTATCTGCCTTTTATTTTTTCAAAGTAGAAAACTGCTAACTGCGTTCTGTCCCTGAGGTTTAATTTTAAAAGAATATTGCTTATATAGTTTCTTACAGTGCCTTCGCTTAAGTATAAAGCGGAGGCGATTTCTTTGTTGGACAGTCCCTTTGCCACCTGCTCTATTATCTCGGATTCCTTACGGCTTATGCCTGCCGCTTCCGCATTGAAAAGCTCCTGCTTCTGCACCATTCCCGTGAGCTTTTGGGTGATCTGTGAGCCGAAAACGCTTTGTCCTTCGTATACCGCGGTAATGGCGGCTTCTATGCCCTCAAAGTCCTGCTTCAGGATATAGCCCTTTGCCCCTATGTCAAGAGCCTTTAAAATATAATCGTCGTCGGAGAAGGTGGTGAGGAATAGTATCTTTGCATTTCTGTCAAAGCTCAGAATTTCCCTTGCAGCTTCAAGCCCTGTTATCCCGCCCATTCTTATATCCATTAAAAGAACATTTGGGGAATGCTGTTTATACAGCTCTATCGCCTGTTCACCGCTGTCCCCTGCGGCTGTTACCTTTATATTTCCCCCTGCTTCAAGTATGGTCTTGATGGACATTGTCACCAAGGGATCGTCATCTATTACTATAATGTTAATCATAGCTATCCTTTCCTTACAGACACGAAAACCGTAAAGCCCTCCTCACAGCTTATGCGGAAATAGCCCCCTACACTTTCCGCCCTTTCGCGCATATTGTTGAGCCCCATGCCCTCGGTCATCTCCGCCTTGCAGCCCGAGGTGCCGTCATCGTATACCACAAGCTGGTAGAGGGAGGGGTGTTCTCTTAAAGTGATCTTTGCCTTTTTGCCGTTGCTGTGCTTTGTGATGTTGCTTACCGCTTCTTTCATTACGGATATAAAGCACAGCTTGATCTTTGAGGGCATATCTTCTCCGATATCGCAATCGAGAGCCACCGAAAACCTTTCCGACAAGGGAGCAAGTATTTTTTTCCCCTCGGTTTTCAGATCAAGGGAATCGTCTCTTATGCCGTGAACGCTTTCCCGTATACTGTTCATGGCGCTGTCGAGAGTGTCCTTTAAGCCGTCTATGGCGGTTTTCATAGCTGTCTGATCCTTTGGACAGATAGCAGATAACGCCCCTGTCTGCAAAAGAGAGCGTGACAGCAGGTGTCCAACGTTGTCGTGAATTTCTCTTGCAATTCGGTTTCGCTCGTTGAGGGCGGTTATATGCACCTCATAGTCGAGATTTTCCCTCAGCTCGCGGTTGCGTCTGCTCATTATCCTTTGAAGCTCAGCGCTGTCGTCGCGGTTTCGGTTGTTTTTCTCGGACAGCTCCCTGTTTTTCAACGTTTTTACGCATGAATACACAGCCAACAAGCACAGTATCAGGGGGTAAAGGCAGGATAGAGGAGCGTTTGCCAAAGAGCAGGCAAGGGCAATTCCCCCAAAAGCGAGGGGAGCAAGGTCTTTTGTCCTCACCGCCTCATAGACTGTAAGCGGCAAAAATGGCAGCAGGGCAGGGAAAAATATACACAACAGTGAGAAAAGGCTCTCGGCGGCGGTTTTCATTATCTTTTTTGGAGAAAGTGCGGTGCAATTTGGTCTTTCGGGTATCAGCGCCTGACACAGGCAGGAAATTATCACAGCGCCAAGTATACCATAAATATCTGCGGCAGACAGAGCTTTGCCGAAATAGGGGAGGAAGCAAAGCAGGAATATTATTATTTTGTCTAACAGAACCAGCATTGTTACTCCCCCTTTTGATTTCTTTTTTATCATTTTAACACAATTTGACATTTAAATCCATAGAAAAAAATATTTTGTGACATTTGTCACATCACAATATTATTAACTTCACTTGCAGCCGCGCCTCCAAAATGCTAAAATATAAACGAAATAAACCAAGGGGGCAAATCATGGAAACAGTAGTAAAAATAGAAAAGCTTGTAAAACGCTACAAGGAACTGATAGCGTTAGACCACTTAGACCTTGAGATAAAAGAGGGCGAGATCTTCGGACTTCTGGGGCCCAACGGTTCGGGAAAAACCACCTGCATAAACTGTCTTTTGAATCTTCTCACCTATGACAAGGGCGAGATAACCGTTTTCGGCAAGAAAATGGACAATGAATCCAAAGCAAAGATCGGCGTGGTAATGCAGAACGTGGCAGTCCACGACGAGCTGTCCGTGAAGGAAAACATAGACTACTTCTGCGGTCTGTACGTCAAGGACAAAAAGACAAGAGAACAGTGCGTCAAGGAAGCTATTGAGTTCGTCGGCTTGGAGGGCTTTGAAAAATTCAAGCCCAAAAAGCTTTCGGGAGGACTTCTCCGCCGTCTTAACATAGCCTGCGGTATCGCACATAAACCTAAGCTTATCATAATGGACGAACCCACGGTAGCCGTTGACCCTCAAAGCCGCAATAAAATCCTTGAAGGCATAGAGGAGCTGAACCGACAGGGCGCCACCATAATCTACACCTCACACTACATGGAAGAAGTGGAGCAGATCTGCACCCGCATAGCCATAATCGACAAGGGCAAAAATCTTGCCATAGGCACCAAGCAGGAGCTTAAAAAGATGATAAAGAACACCGAAACGGTAACGGTGGAGGCGGCAGGTCTTACCGAGGAGCAGCTGACGGCAGTAAGGCAGATGCCCCATTCCTACGAATGCAGGTATGACAATAATACCCTCACCCTGCTTTACAGCGGCGGCAAGCACAATCTCACAAGACTGCTTGATTATCTCCATAGCGAGGAAGTGCCTATCGGCCGTGTTTATTCCACCCTGCCCACGCTGAATGACGTATTTTTGGAGATCACGGGAAAGGAGCTAAGGGACTGATGTTTCATTGTATAAAATACGAATTTCTCAACCTTATGAGAAAAAAGGTGGTGGTTTTCTGGCTGTTAGGCTTTCCCATAATATTGGGTACATTGTTTTATGTGGCTTTCGGTACTCTTGCCGATGAGGAATTGGACTACAAAAATATAGCCGTTGCGGTCATTGAAAAGGGAGAAGCCCCCGAAGGCTTTGATGTGCTGATAGACACACTATCGGAAACAAAAGCTGAAACCGACGAGGGGGAAGAACCCCTGTTCCTTATCAAAACAAAGGACGAAGCGGAAGCTAAGGAGCTTATGGAAAGGGGCGAGCTGGAGGGCATCATATATTCGGACAGCGAAATTTCCCTTGAAGTGCCTGTGGGCGCGGGAATAAGGTCGGGCATAGTGAGATCTGTGCTTGACAGCTTTAAGAGCAGATACGACATTATTTCCTCTGTGGCGGAAAATCACCCCGAAAAGCTTCCCGAGCTTCTGGAAAATATAGGCGCGGAGGCAAGCTTTGTGAATTCCTCCTCCAATGATGCAAACTTTGATCCTTACGTCCAGTATTTCTACAATCTGTTGGCTATGGCGGGACTTATGGGCAGTATGATGGGAATGTACTGCTCCATAAACCACCAGGCGAACCTGTCGACCTTGGGGGCAAGGGTGGAGGTAAGCCCCATGAGCAAAACCAAGGACATTATCTCATCAATGATAGCAACCTTGCTGATACACAATATTTTCACCAGTATTGGGGCGGCTTATCTTGTATTTGTTTTGAGAGTAGAATTCGGCGTACCTTTTTGGGTAATTCTTTTTGTGAATTTCCTCAGTACTCTGATAGGGGATTGCCTCGGCTGTTTTGCAGGCTCTCTTTCCACCATGAAAGAGGGCGTGAAAAACGGTATCTGCCTTGCTTTCTCCCTGGGCTTATGCTTTTTGAGCGGTCTTATGGTAGGGGGAATGCGGCTGATAATCGAGGAAACAGTTCCCTTTTTCAACCGCATAAATCCCGCGGCGCTGATAGTGGACTGCTTTTACAGCCTTTGCGTTTACGACAGCTACGACAAATTTTGGAATAATGTTATAGTTTTGCTTATATGGTGCGTTTTGCTTCTGACGGGCTCTTTTGTTGCCACAAGAAAACGCAAATACAAAAGCTTGTAAATTATAAATAGGAGTGTAAAATGGTTTTCAAAGCATATTTAAAGCTGGTTCCCTCTTATCTCAATCAGGTCATAATGTATATGGTGATCTTCGCCGTCCTGCTGGCAATGGTAGTTGTGGGAACGGACAATATAAGCGCGGGCAGCGGTACTTTAGGCGGCTTCGCCTCTCTCGTGTCGGTGAACGATCTTGACGGTACCGAGGAGAGCAAGGCACTGATAAGCTACCTTGAAAATTCCCCTAACATAAAGCTTATCGACATTGATTTCGATAAAGAAAGCGCTGTCCAGGACAGCCTTTACAACCGCAAGACCGAGTATGTTCTTACCGTAAAAAAGGGCTTCGGGGAAAGCTTGCAAAAGGGCGAATATGAAAATATCCTTTCCTCCGAGGTAATAGGCGGCAGCAGCTATGAATCTTTTGTGGGAAACGAGATAGACACCTACATGTCAGCGGTAAGGCTGTACATCATAGGAGGAAGCGACAGCGTCACCGCCTGCGCCGAAGCGGCAAAGACCCTTGAAAACGGCGTAAAGGTCACCAGCTATCAGCAGGAAGAAGGCTGGAACGAGGAGAACAAGGCGGCGTACTATTTTTACAACTTTATACCCTATATTATGATAATGATGATATTAGCCATACTTGTACCCACCTTCTCAACCTTCCTCAATGACGAGATGAGGAGCAGAAGCCTTTGTTCCCCGATCTCTCCCGTCCGCTATACCTTTCAGATAATCGCAGGGGCATTTGTGATCTCGATAGCAATATCCTTGGTTCTGCTTGTGACAGGGCTGATAATCACGCAGGGCAGGCTTTTTAATGACAAGAGCGTATATTCTCTTATCCAGATGTTTATTTTCATGCTGTTCAGCCTCGGGGTATCGGCTTTGGTGGGAATTTTGTGTTCTTCATCTATAAAAAATTCCCCTTACGTCACCTCTATGGTGTCCAACGTTCTGGGCTTGGGCATGGCGTTTATGTGCGGCGTTTTCGTCAAGCAGTCGCTGCTGGGTGAAGGTGTGCTCAACGCAAGCAAGCTGCTGCCCGCCTATTGGTATGTCAGGGGGAACAATCTGATAATGGGCGGAGACGGCGCTGTTTTTGACAAGGGGGAGGTCATGGTTTGTATTACGGTGCAGGCGCTGTTTGCATTGGCGGTGTTTGCGGCTGCGCTGTTGGCGGCTTCGCTTAAGAGGGGGAGGAGGGCGAGTAAGTAGAGGGTTTTTTGATATAAATACAAGGGGCTGTGAATGAGCAGCTCCTTTTTATTTTTTAAAGAAGTCATTTCGTTGATTTTTTTAAAAAATTATGCTATAATAAATTTGATTTATATTATACGAAAGGGGTAGCACAAATGATAAGTTCTGTAAAAATACAAAACTTTAAGGTTTTAAAAGAGCTTTCCATTGAGCACCTGCACCAAGTTACTTTGATCTCGGGAAAAAATAACTGTGGTAAATCGACATTGTTGGAAGCGATATTTTTTTCCAACTTTTATTACCACCCCAACGCTTTCCTAACATTAAACAACTTACGAGGAGCCTCAAGCTCTTTGATGACAGATGTATGGAAATCGTTTATTAACGTTTATTCCACAGAAAATGCTTTTTCTATTCAAACATTTGATAATAAAATAAAAAAGGTTGATGTAAGATTAGAAAGTGCAGATACTGTATTTAATTCTGTAAACAATCAAGTGAACGATATTGATCCCTTCGGTCAGAAGACACAAGATAAAAGCGGTATAACACATCAGCTGTTTGTATCGGCAACAGACGGCGAAATAAACGATTCTTTGCGTTTTAATGTATTGTTTGACGGACGTATAGAAACGACAAGCAGAGACCAAACAAAAAGCCCTTTAAGGAATTGTATCCTAACACATTATGTTTCATCAAAAACAGGCTACAATCAAATGACATTAGCTGAAATGTACGGAAGGCTCGCCCTTGATACAGAAGAAAAGAACAAGCAAATTATCAGCGCACTAAAAATTTTTGACCCCAACATTGTTGATCTAAAAACTATTGTACAGCAAGGCATGGCAAGACTTTATGCGGTATTGAGCGACGGACACAAAATATCTGTTGACTACATGGGTGACGGAATATTCAAGCTGCTTTATATCTGTATTTCTATTCTTGCAAATCCCAACAGCATAATTCTGATAGATGAGATAGAAAACGGATTCCATTATTCCATGCACAAAAAGATCTGGGAAGTTATTTTCAAAACCGCCAAGGAATCAAACGTTCAGGTAATAGCCACTACACATAGCTATGAATGTATCAACGGAGCCTCCGATGCCGCAAATAATGATATAGATATTGATTTTGGCTACGTCAGGCTGGAAAATACAGATCCTGCCGGGATCATCACCGCAAAGTGTATTGATAAGGAACAGCTGAGATCAATATTAAATTCTTCTCTGGAAATCAGATAGGCGGTGAGATCATGAATGAAAACTTAAAGATAAAAGACAGCACAAAGCACTTGATCCTATGCGAGGGCAGAGACGAAAAAACATTTTTTATTTTTTATCTTGACCATTATAAAAAAATAGGATATGAAAAATATAATGAAATACAATTAGAGGATATCGGTGGAATAAATGATTTAGATAAAGGTATGGAAAACTGGACGTATACATCAGGCTATGATCAGCTTAAATCCTTTGGAGTGATCCGTGATGCCGAAAAAGATTCGGAAGGAGCAATACAATCTGTAAGAAGCAGTTTTGAGAAAATCAATTTGGAAACTTCAGAACAATGTTTTAAATTAAAGAAAAACAATAACGGTCCGGATACAGTTTTCGGAATACTTCCGGGTATAAAGACAAACGGTAAATGGGAAAACGGTACATTGGAAGATTTATGTTTAAAGATTTTGAAAGACGAACAATATGCTTCAAAAATGGCTTGTGTTGACGAATACTTAAAGCTTACACAGGAAAAGCACAAATATAAAATAAAACATTTACATAAATCAAGGCTGCACACCTATTTATCATCAAATGATAAATATATCGGCAGTAAGATCGGCGAAGCGTCCAAAATGGGAGCTTTTGATTTTGAAAATGAGAATTTGTCGAATTTTAAGGCAATGTTTGATTCTATTGTTGGATATTAAATGGTTATTCGTATAAGGGGCTGTGAAAAGACAGCCCCATTTTTGTGAGCAGCCTTTTGTTATGCAAAAAGCCTCATAAATATTGACTTTTCCCAAAACAAAGTGTATAATATTAAAGTGTATAATTATATAATGGCGCAATACGCAAAAAAGCCATAATATAAAAAGCAAAAAGTAAAACTTTTGCGCCGCGCGGCAAAAACCGCCCCCGCAAATATCCATAAACAGACAAAAGGAAGGTTAAAAAATGGGTTTATTTGACAAATTATTCGGCAGCTATTCCGATAAGGAGCTTAAGAGAATAGAGGGTAAAAAGCAGGCTACCCTTGACTTAGAGCCCAAGTACGCCGCTATGAGCGACAAGGAGCTTCAAGGACAGACCGCTATCCTCAAAGAAAGACTTGCAAAGGGAGAAACTCTTGACGATCTGCTCCCCGACGCCTTTGCGGTATGCCGTGAGGCTATGTGGAGAGTTATCGCCATAAAGCCCTACCCCGTTCAGATCCTGGGCGGTATCGTGCTTCACCAGGGACGTATCGCAGAGATGAAAACAGGTGAAGGTAAGACCTTCGTGGCTGCCCTCCCCTCCTACCTCAATGCCCTTTCCGGCAAGGGCGTTCACGTTGTCACCGTCAACGACTACCTGGCAAAGCGCGACAGCGAGCAGATCGGACGTGTTCACCGCTTTTTGGGTCTTTCCGTTGGACTTATTATCCACGGTATCAATAATAACGAGAGAAGAAAAGCCTACGCCAGCGATATAACCTACGGCACAAACAACGAATTCGGCTTTGACTATCTCCGTGACAACATGGTGAAGAGAAAACAGGATCTTGTGCAGAGAGAGCATAACTTCGCCATTGTGGACGAGGTGGACTCCATTCTGATAGATGAGGCAAGAACGCCTCTTATCATTTCCGGACAGGGCGACAAGTCCACCGACCTTTATGAGAAAGCGGACAAATTTGCCAAGGGCTTAAAGGCTTATGTAATGGTTGAAACAGACTCCAAGGAAAACGAGGACGATTATGACGGCGACTACCTTATTGACGAAAAGGCAAAGTCCGCCACCCTCCTTCCCGACGGCGTCAAAAAGGCGGAGGCACATTTTGGCGTAGAGAACCTTATGGATCCCGAAAACCTGACACTGCTCCACCATATCAACCAGGCTATCAAGGCAAATGGTATAATGCACGTTGATATCGACTATGTAGTTAAGGACGACGAAATAATTATCGTTGACGAATTTACGGGCCGTCTTATGATAGGCCGCCGCTTCAACGAGGGCTTACACCAGGCTATCGAGGCAAAAGAGGGCGTAAAGATCAAGAACGAAAGCAAGACCCTGGCTACCATTACCTTCCAAAATTATTTCCGTATGTATGACAAGCTGTCGGGTATGACAGGTACCGCCATGACTGAGGAAGGCGAGTTCAGAGGAATTTACAGCCTTGACGTTATCGAGGTTCCCACCAACAAGCCCGTTATAAGACAGGATCATCACGACCAGGTTTACAAAAACGAGACAGGCAAGTTCAACGCTGTTATCGAGCAGATAAAGGCGTGTCACGAAAAGGGACAGCCTGTGCTTGTAGGTACTATTTCCATTGAAAAATCCGAGCTGCTGTCTAAGCTGCTGAAAAGAACAGGTATCAAGCACGAAGTCCTCAACGCCAAGAACCACCAGAGAGAAGCGGAGATCGTTGCTCAGGCAGGCAAAAAGGGCGCCGTTACCATTGCCACCAATATGGCGGGCCGTGGTACCGATATTATGCTGGGCGGCAACCCCGAATATCTTGCCAAGGTCAAGATGCGCAAAATGGAGATAGACGAGGAGCTTATCAATGAAGCTACGGGCTTCTCCGAGACCGATAATGAAGATATTCTGAAGGCAAGAGAGCTGTATAAGGAGCTGTATGATAAGTACAAGGCAGAAATCGCTCCCGAAGCTGAAGAGGTACGTCAGGCAGGCGGCTTGTACATTTTAGGTACCGAGCGCCACGAGTCAAGACGTATCGACAACCAGCTGAGAGGACGTGCAGGACGTCAGGGCGACCCCGGCGAAAGCTGCTTCTTCATCTCCACCGAGGACGATCTTATGCGTCTTTTCGGCGGCGACAGGATCCACAGCATGATGGAGACCATGAACTTCGACGAGGATATGCCTATTGAAAATAAGATAATCTCCAATACCATAGAATCCTGCCAGAAGAAGATCGAGGGCAGAAACTTCTCCATAAGAAAGAGCGTTCTTGATTTTGACGACGTTATGTCACAGCAGAGAGAAACTATCTATTCACAGCGCGCAAAGGTGCTTAACGGCGAGGACGTCAGCGAAAGCATCAAGACCATGATGAAGGACTACATCACCGAGAATGTGGAGCAGTTCTGTCAGGGTGACCTGCCCGAGGATTGGAATATAGAGGGACTGCGCGAGAGCCTTATGGGATATATCACTAAACCCGAGGACTTGCGCTACACCAAGCAGGAAAGAGAGGATCTCCGCAAGGAAGATGTGGAGAAATTCCTCCAAGACCGCGTTATGGAGCTGTATAACGCTAAGGAAGCTGAGGTTTCCCCTCAGATAATGCGCGAGCTGGAACGCGTTATCCTGCTTACCAACGTTGACAATAAGTGGATGAACCATATCGACGCTATGGACGAGTTGAAGAAGGGTATCGGACTGCGCTCCATGGGTCAGAAGGATCCTGTTGTAGAGTACCGCTTTGAGGGCTTTGCAATGTTTGACGAGATGATAGCCTCTATCCGTGAGGACACAGTGAGAATGCTGCTTACCGTGAAGGTGAGAGTTGAGGTACAGCAGCCTGTCGGAGAAGCTCCCAAGGAAGCTCCCAAGCCTACCCCTGTGATGCCTGCTATGCCCTCTACACCCACTCCCCTGCCCACAGGCCCTCAAACTCACGTTGTAAAGAGCGGTTCTTCCAAGAAAGTCGGCAGAAACGATCCCTGCCCCTGCGGAAGCGGCAAGAAGTATAAGAAGTGCTGCGGACGTGACGAGTAATTATAGTACAGCTTTCCTATGAACGGTGAAAGATTATCACTTGTTTCCTTAAGGGCGGGCTGCGTTAGCACATCTGCCTTGACAGCACAAGTTTTAAAATGTGGACATCTAATAGAGCAACCTCTCTAAGAGAGGGCTTCCATTCCCACAACTGCCCTGATAGCACGAATTTCAAAAGAAGCCTATGACTTCCTGCGGAAGTCCAAAATTTTCTCCGAAAATTTTGCCTGGTTCCGAGAAATGAAACGCCTCCGGCGTTTCATTTTCGGAATTTTGAAATTCTTTTTAAATCAGTAAATTACCGCCAACTTTCCTTGAGAGCGGACATATTTTCGCACCGGGTTTTTGAGAGAACCAAAATCATCACCAAGTTTTTTGAGAGAATAAAAAATTAAATAAAGGAAGAATTATATGGCAGAAATAAAACCCTTCAAAGGCCTCCGCTACACCGAAAAAGCAGGCGACATCTCAAACCTCACCTGCCCGCCCTACGACATAATCAGCGGCGACGAAAAATTAGCGCTTATGGAGAAAAGTCCCAACAACCTTATCCGCCTGGAGCTTCCCGTAATAGGCGGCAGCGAGGATATTGAGCAGTACCGCGACGCAGGAGACACCCTCCGCGCCTGGCTTCATGAGGAAATATTGAAACGTGACGGGGAAGACAGCATTTATATTTATGAAATGGACTTTTCCGCCCAGGGCAAGAACTACAAGGTCAAGGGCTATGTATCTTTGGTGAAGTTAGAGCCTTTCAGCAAGGGTGTGATCCTGCCTCATGAGGAAACTTTATCAAAAGCAAAGACCGACCGTTTCAACCTTATGAAAGTAACAGGCTGCAATTTCAGCCAGATATATTCCCTTTATATTGATGAGGATAATTCTGTGTTCGGGCTTATCGACGGTGTTTCCCAAAGAGAACCTGACAGCCAATTTACCGACAAGGACAGCGTTACCCACAGAATGTGGCGCGTTGATGACCAAGCTTTTATCACAGAATTGACAGCCAAAATGGCAGACAAAAAGCTGTACATTGCCGACGGTCATCACCGCTATGAGACCGCCCTCAATTACCAAAAATACGTTGAGGGCAACCTGGACGAAACAGGCAGCAGCGATTATGTAATGATGATGCTTGTTAATATGGAAAACAGCGGGCTTGTGGTGTTCCCCACCCACCGTATTGTGAGAGACTTGCCAAGCTTTGATTACAACGCTGTTTGCGACAAATGCAGGGAGTATTTCGACATAACCCCCTATCTCAACCGCGAAAAGGGAGAGGTAGGCTTGGAGCAGGCGTACAGAGAGGGCAAGAAAGCCTTTGTGATGTTCACAGGCGACAACAATTACACCTTGCTGGTGCTTAAGGACATCAGCGTAATGGATACCGTGATACCTGAGGGCTGCAAGGCTTTAAGACAGCTTGATGTCAGCGTACTGCATATCCTTGTGCTTGAAAGGATCTTCGGCATTGACAAGGAAAATATGGCAAGGCAGATAAACCTTACATACACCCGCAGCGCAGACGAGGCTATATCAACGGTTGACGGACAGCGGGCGAACTGCTGCTTCCTGCTGAATCCCACAAGGGTCAGTGAAATAAGAGAAGTGGCGGCGGCAGGTGACAAGATGCCCCAGAAATCCACCTATTTCTATCCAAAGCTTACTACGGGACTTGTTATGAATAAAATTTTTGACTGAACAAAAATACCTTAAAATTTTTTCGACATTTTTCGACAAAAAGAGGGCGAACCAATGATAACAGAATTAAACGGTTTTAAGGAAGAGATAAAGAGCGAGCTTGAAAACCACATTATCCCTTTCTGGAACGAACTTTGCGACTACGAAAAGGGCGGCTTTTACGGCTATATGAGCAGCGACCTGGAGCTTGACAAAAATGCGGAAAAGGGCGTTATTCTCCATTCGCGCATACTGTGGTTCTACTCCAACTGCTACCTTACCTTAAAAAGAGAGGACTGCCTTGAAAAGGCAAAGCACTGCTTTGAGTTTCTGAAAAACTACTGCGTTGACAGAGATCAGGGCGGCGTTTACTGGCTCATGAACGCCGACGGCACTGTCAGCGACTCTATGAAGCACACCTACTGTCAGGCGTTTTTCATATACGCTATGGCGAGCTACTATGACGCTTCCAAGGACAAGGAAGCCCTTGAATTAGCCATGAGCGTGTTTAACACAGTTGAAACAAAGTGCGTTGACGATATAGCCTATCTTGAAGCACAAAGCAAGGAATTTGAGCTGGTGGAAAACGATGCCTTATCCGAAAACGGACTTATGGCAGACAAGACCATGAACACAGTTCTGCACCTTATAGAAGCGTATACAGAATTGTACCGCGTAAATCCCGATAAAAGAGTTCTGGAAAGGCTGAAATTCCAGCTTGAGCTTACCTATGATAAAATTTACGACAAAGAGGGTCACAAGCTCCTTGTATTCTTTGACAGGGAAATGAAGGTCATCGGCGACATTCACTCCTACGGTCACGATATTGAAGCTACTTGGCTTCTTGACAGAGCCTGTGACGTTATCGGAGATAAAGAACTTACCAAGAAAATTTCCGCCATAAACAAAGCCATAGTCGCCAATATTGCGGATATTGCCTTTGAAAACGGTTCCCTTAACAACGAGCGTGACAAGACCGAGATAAACAAGATCCGCATATGGTGGGTACAGGCTGAAAGCGTTGTGGGCTTTTTAAACGGCTACCAGCGTTACAATGAAGAAAAGTATCTTGAAATGTCAAAATCGGTTTGGAGCTATATCAAGAACCATATAATTGATAAAAGAGAGGGCGGCGAGTGGTTCTCTCAGATAGAGGAAAACGGCAGCTACACCAAGGCAAAAGCCACCGTTGACCCTTGGAAATGCCCCTATCACAACGGAAGAATGTGCCTTGAAGTTATCAGGCGCGTTGAGGGCTGATAACGTTCCGCCCGATTTTCATACTAATTCTAAATTAACCTCTAAAGATTTACAATCATTTTAATTTAGAAGAAGTATCAGCATCTTTTTGGTGAAGCAATAGTTAAGATGATCGTAGGATCTTTGGAGGATCTTTATGAAAAATTTTGTTAAAGCTTTAGCGGCAGGTATATTGGTACTATCCCTTTCCGCATGTTCTATGCAGGACAAGGTCGACAAGGAAATACAACTGCCTATTTACGAAAACAACGTAAAGGTCAATACCGTTAAAGCGGAGATCAGAGATTTAGAGGAAAGCGAAAAGGTAGCTGCGGCAATAGGCTACGCTACCGCCGACACTCTTACAACCTCGGTAAAGGGCAACCTTATCACCTTTAACGCCTCCCCTTATCAATTCTACAAGGAAGGCGAGGTAATTGCCGCCATAGACAGCTCCGATATGGAATACGAATACAAAAGACAGAGCATCTACACCGAAGCGGCAAGGGAGGAGTATCAAAGGCTTGGCACCGAAGCGGCAAGGCTTGAATACGAATACCAAAAGGCTCTTCTTGACGAGGTGGAATACCGACGGGATCAGTATGTTGTGTATGCGCCTTATGACTGTATCGTGACGGACGTTCCCACCCGTACTGTGGGGGAGGAATTGGAAGCGGGGTCATATATATGCTCCGTTGCTCCCGAAGAAGATGTTTTTGTTTATATAGGCTACAATCCCTCCAGAGACCAAACCACTCCCTTTAAATTAGGCGCAAAGGTCGGCGTTACTCTTACGGGTCAGACTTATGAAGGCACAGTGGTGAGTATGCCGAAAAGCGGCGCTTACGATCACCCTTTGAGATATACGGCTGATTCTGTTGTATCGGAAAGGACAGGTTTTGTTATATCCGATAATACACAGTCGGGTCATTCTGTAAAAGAGCTTGGTTTGGCTTCGGACAATTACCACATACAGAATACTATATTCGGCAATCCGCAGGGCGGACCTACTGCGGCGGACAGCAGCAACAATATCATGATAAGATTTGAGCCCGATGTTCTGAAATCGCTTCTGGAAGAAACACCCAATGCTGTCAAGGCGGGCTGGGCTACTGTTACTGTTGTTACCAAAAAGTATTCGGGAGCGCTGGTGCTTCCCACTAATGCTGTTACTATCAAGGATACCGCTTATGTGTATTTGTATCACGAGGGGCAGCGGATACAGACCCCTGTTGCTGTTGGTGATACTGTGGGCGGGTATACTGTTATTCTTGCGGGGCTGCGTGAGGGAGATGAAGTGGCTTATTAAGGAATGAGCAGCTGCGGGGCTGTAAAAAAACAGCTCCCAAGAAAGCTGTGCGAGTGGAAACCCGCTTTTAAGGAAAGTTGGCAGTAATTTACTGATTTTAAAAGAATTTCAAAACCAGAAACTTTTTAAAATTGCTTGTAAAACTGGGCAATTTTAAAAAGTTTCTTATCTAACTGAGTTCGGCTTTTTTGCTTGAAAAACTGGGCAAAAAATCCGAACTCAGTTGATTTTTGAAATTCGTGCTGTCAGAAAAGTTGTGCGAGTGGAAACCCGCTTTTAGAGGTGTTATGCTGATTTTTACGATTCTTTCAGGAACCTTGGCAAAAACATAGGGATCGTTTTTTTGCAGCCCCTTTTTTATTTATACAAAATCTGAAAAAGCGCAAAAATCCAAACAATATTATTGTGTAAATTTCCCCTTTTCATTTGTGCAATTATATGATAAAATAACAAAAAAGAAGTTAAAAAGAGAGGAAAGCTATGAAAAAGATATCATCATTTTTTGTCACCATTGCCGCAGCCATTGTATTCGCAGGAGTAATGCCTGTCGCTCCCGTAAATGCGGTTACTGTTCTGCCAAGCGATAAAACCGTTCTTAGAGACGGATATACATTTTTAGGTCTTGAAGGAAAATATATTACAGAGATCCAAGAATCTATTGATCTCATAAATCAAATAAGGCTCGAGGCTTGCAATGAGGGCGTTATTAACCCGGAATCAGGCATGCCGCTGACCAAGAATGACTATGTGCCGATACAGTGGTCCTCCGATCTGGAGTATATTGCAAGGATCCGTGCAGCAGAGGCGGCGCTGACAATGGATCACGCAAGGACAAACGGAGAGTGGATCTGGTTTGAGTCTCCCGGAGGAGTTTCAAGCTGTGCCGAAGTGATTGCATGGAACTGGAGCGAATCAATGACAAGAGGAATTGACCAGTGGTATGAAGAAAAGTACGATTGGGTCAATAATACAGGCGGTGTTACCGGACACTACATCTCTATGATATCGCCCGATCATCGTTATGTGGGACTTGCCGCATTCTGTTCCGATAAAACCGCATATTATAACACAACGGCAGGGGAGTTCAGCCGCAGCAGGCAGCAGCTTGACACCTTGCGTGGAAGCTCAACGGGAACTGTCATACAAGCCCTTGAAGTTAAGGACGAATACATATCCTCTTATGGTTTGAGCGGTGAAGATGATCTTCAGGTTACCGCTTCCGTTTCCTTTACCGATTATTGGGGCGGTAGTATTACAACGGAAGGTCTTACAGTAGTGGGAGCTTCTGCAGACAGTATAGTATGGAAATCCTCCAATGAAAGCGTTGTTACCATTTCGGGAGGTCATCTTAAAAGAATATCCTGCGGTTCTTCAACTATTACGGCTGTGCTGCCCAATAAAACTACCGTTAAAAAGGATATCTTTTACGATCATTTATACACAACAGTTTCCAACATTCCTGCCACCTGCAAGGAGCAGGGTAAGACAGAAAAAAAGTGTTCAATTTGCGGTGATACCATTACGGAAACTATACCGAAGACAAACGATCACAGCTTTGAAGTTACCACTGTGCCAGCTACCTGCAAGGACGAGGGGAAAACAGAAAAAAACTGCAAAATATGCGGCTATTCCGTTACGGAAATAATACCTAAGACAAATCAGCACAGCTTTGGGCAGTGGGAAACAACGACAAAGCCAACGGAGTCAACAGAGGGCACAGAAACAAGGATCTGCTCTGTTTGTAAGCTCACTGAAACTCGAACATTGCCTGTTATTGCTAAGGAAGAAACTACAACAGTGGCGGGAGAAACAACGTCGGAAACCGTAGGAGATGTGACCGGCCCGGAAGATGTAACAACAGAAACGAGCCAATCTGACTATTCTCCCGAAGAAACAAATTCCTCCGAAACGGTTGAAAATACAGTATCGGGTGATCAAACCTCCGATGACGGTTCAGATGACGGCTCTCCCGTTACTTCCGGCGAAGACGGTTCAGGCAATAACGCTCCGATAGAGGGTAATGGCGATGCTTCTGATGATATTTCCGATAATGACGGTTCTTCAAATAGCCCACTTGGTTTTATTATCATAATAGTTGGAGTGATAGCTGCGGGAGGAGCGGCGGCCTTGACTGTTTTCCTTGTTAAGAGGAAGAAAAAATAATATAACGTACTTTTAAAAAAATGTTATAAAAAAGGGACTGTTTTTTTACAGCCCTTTTTTCTTTTTATTTTAAGATAAGCTTTACGCTTTCTTCCCGTTCCTCTCCAAAAACTCCCGATAATTAAGCAAATTATCTCTCTGACCTTTCCAGCCTTCAGCCACCGCATTTACCGCAAGCCTTATCCTCTGAATGCTGACAGGTCTCTCCCAGAAATCAAAAATCCCATACGGAATAAAATCCTCCACCTCTTCACGGCTGAACTCAGGCGCAGTTATCACAAACGGTGACATCTCCGAACCCAATCTCTCCCTTATCTTCCTGGCAGTAACTACCCCGTTCATATAGGAAAGATCCCTCTCGATTATGATAATGTCAAACCGCTTCTGCCCTATCGCCTCCAAAGCCGTATATCCAGATTCCACTATCGCAAGATGATACTTCTCTTTGTCCGATAGCGCGCTGTATATCAAAGAGGCAGTCTGTCGGTCGTTTTCCGCCGCAAGAATGTTTATCATGACCTTGTCTCCGTCCGAATAACTAAATTTTCACCCAGCTCCGATCAGAAGCTTCCGTCCAGCGATCCGCCAACGCTTGAAGTTCCTGCATTAGCAGAGGTGTAATAATCCAATTTTTTCTTGTCCTTTTTCAGCTTCATCAGCTCTTCCTTAGCCTCGTTAGTCCTGGAATTGAACTGCGCCTGCAGCGCCTTGTCCTTTTCCGCTGCCAGGCTCTGCGCAGAACGCAGACTGACTATGGTATTTCTCAAAGCCATAAAATGCTCGGGAATATGCTGATTGATGTTTGAACCTGTCAGCATCTCCCTTATCTGAACAGCCTCCTCCGGCTCCCCTGAATTGATAAGCTCAGTGCACTGCTTTTTGAGGAAGTCTATCTGCCCGATAAGCGCCTCCCTTTCCTCTATCTTGTCTGCGATTATCTTAATATCGTCGCTTTCCGTACCCATAACGATATTTGTAGCGGCTGTATAATCCTTCAGCAGCTGTTCCATATTTTCAAAATTTTCAATAAGCTGATCTATATTTTCCTTGATCATAACAAGATCCCTTTCTTTATCATAAAAGGGGCTTGACCTTATTCCAAGACCTGCCCCTTATACTGTAATTTTATTTGTTAGTTACTGATTGCCTGCCGCCTTCTGTGCCTGCATAGCCTGCAAAGCAATATCGTCCTTGGACATGGAAGCGATCTGTGTGAACGCGTCCTTCAGCTCACCCACCATAGGGATAAGCGAATTTATGATCTCCTTATCCTTCTTTACATTGGCAGTTATTATCTGCCTTTCAAAAAAAGAATACAACGCATCAAGATTTTGTCCTATAGGCAGTTTTACGTCCAGCACCGAGCGCAGCGCATTGATAAGATCACCCGATTTTGTAAGGGATTTATTGGCTTTTTCAAAATCCTTCTGATCAATGAACACAACCGCGCGGTTAAGCTCACGCTCAGTCTCGCTGTATAGTTTTACCACGATCTCTATAGGAGTCATGGTGGTCACAGCCTGTTTTTTATATGTTGCATAAGGATTCATTGTTGTTCCCTCTCAAAAGTTCATTATTGGAATTTGCCTATGTGGGGGAAATATGTGTTTTTCCACACAGTCAATTTCTTTATTCGGCACTGCCCTGAGCGATAACTCAGGGCAATGTCCGTATAGAAAAGATCAATAATTACATACTGCCCATAAGCTGCTGAATGTAGGAGGACTGTCCGTTGATGCTACCCAGCATTGTTTCCATGTTGGAGTAAATGCTCCAGTAACGCTCCTGCTGTTGCTCATAACGATCCTTTAAGGTGTCGATCATTGTTTTCAGGCTCTTGATCTGATTGTAGATAGAGTTGGTGGTAGCGGAAGCCGTGCCCGAAACACCGGCCTTCTGTACCAATATACCTCTGTCTGCCTCAGCGCCCGAGGTCTTTACTGCACCGTTGAGAACGTTGTCAAACTGATAAGCGATACCGTTCTTTGTGTCGTTGAACAGCTTTGCAAATTCGTCCGCATACTGTGCGAAAGTGCTTTCAAACTGCGCGTCGGTCATATCGGAGGAGAACACCAATTTACCGTGATCGGAGTAGTTCGACGAGGTGGTGATTCCCAAGGTGTAAAGACCGACCTTTGTGCCGTCGGGAGCGTCAACAGAAGAATAGATTATTGTTCTTAACGATGACATAATGCTCTGCAAGGTAGAGTCGCGGTACAAAATACCCTTGTTAGCCAGCTTCTCCCACTTTGCTTCCTGCGATTCGGAAAGATCCATTTCCTCCTTATCGTCATCGGTAAGGAAGTAGTAATCGCTGTTAGGTTCATCGTCCACATAGCCGTAAACCTCATCGATAAGCTTGTTGTAATCCTCAACAAAGCTCTTGATAGCGTCAATAGCCTTGGAGTAGTCGCGGCTTACTTCGTTTGTGAACTCCGTGCCCTCTGCCGCAGCTGTAAAGGTGAAAGTGGTTCCGTCAACGGTGTAGGAATTGGAGTTTGTCTCGATATCCTCTCCGTTGATGTTGATAGTTGTATTCTGACCTTCTGTAAAGGTTGCGTTTTCGTTGAAGCCGAAAGCGTTCAGCAGACCTTCGTCCCCGTCCTCAAAGGTGATCTCATTTCCTCTTCCGTATTCGTTGGCGGTAATTGTGAACTGATTGGTGAGGGTGGTGTAAGACATCTTAACGCCTGCCTTGGAGGAGTTGATCTCACTCATCATATCCTTAACTGTGGTGTCGCTCTTGAAGGAGAACTTAACTCCGTTTATGCTGAAGTTGTAATAGCCCTTTTCGTCTGCCTCAAGCCCAAAGGAATCCAGTGTCTGGGTAGTGGAGACCTGGTTGGAGTTGTTGCTGGTGGAAGAGTGAGTGGAAGCCTTGTCAAATCCGAAGTCGTTGACATTCTTGTCGCCCTGAGTGATTGCAAAGCTCTTGGGAGGATTTGATGTATTGCCGTCCTCGTCCTCAATAGCATACATAGCTTCGCCGCTGATGGTAACGGTTCCATCATCATTTACCACTGCCTTGATATTGGTGAACTCGTCCTTGAAGGTAACCGCGCCCAAGTTATTCTGAATATTTGCTGTATTGAAATCCCTTACAGCCTGCTCAGCGTCGTAATTGCTGAGATAGTCCTCTTCGTTGATTCCCGAATATACGTTCTTGTCGAAATACTCGACCTTCTTGGACTGTGAAATTTTGCTGTAATCGGTTATGTAATCAACGCCTGCATATTCATTTTCAATATCTTCGCAGTCGGAGAGATAATCGTTGTAGAAGGATTCGTAATCCTCGCCCTTTTCAAATTCAGCCTTTGTGAATTTGAAATTGTCGAAGGAGCAGTAATACTTGTGACCCTCTTCGTCGGAAATATCTCCCGCAGCTACAGCGGCGTCATAAGCTGCCTGCTTTGCTTCCTGGAAACGCTTCTCGTAAGCAACATTCTGCTTGCCCTTGATAAAAGCTTCCTTCTTAGTCTCATAGGACTTTTCGATAGCTTCGTATCTCTTGTCGAGAGCGTCGTCGTACTTGCTCTGATCGGAAGCCCAATGATCGTCAATATCGCTGTCATCTACCAATGACTTGAACTCGCCGTCAATATGATTTTTGTAATATGTCTCAAATGACATATAGTCAAAGTGCTTGGGGTTATCCGAGAGATCGCCTGCGTCAAGAGCGTCCTGATAAGCCTGATAAACGTTATCGTAAGCTTCCCTTTCTCTTGAAGAAAGCTCGGAGTAGTTTATATCAACATTGCCTTCCTTGTCAAACTTGATGTTTTCCTTTATATTTGCAAGGCTCTTATTGATAAGATCATTCTTAACAGCATTGCGCTGTGCTTCCATAGCAGCATCACGGGCTTGATCACGCTCATACTGCATGTAGTCCTTTACGAAGGCTTCCTGTGCGTCCTCATCGTCGTCAAGCCATGTTTTCTGATACTCCTCATAAGCTTCATAAACATCGCCCTGGCGCTGGTTCTCTGCGATCTGCTTAAAGAGAGCCACCTTTGTGGGATCGGCGTCCTCCTTGATATGAGCGCCGTCGCTGTAGCCTTCTTCAAAGATCTCGTCAAAATAATCCTTGGAAATGCTGGAGAAGCTTACAGTCTTGGTGGTATCGCCTACTGTAATGGTAAAGGTATTGTTGCCGGTTTTCATATCGTTTACATCAATACCGGTCACTTCTCTGCTTGATGTATAAATTGTAGGCGTGCTTGCGGAAACGCTGGACTTATCGGAAGCAACAAACTTATTGTCGGCAGTCATAACAACTCTGTTGTCGCCTATATTTGTTACTCCAAATTCGTCCTTTAATGCAGCATTGATATTGTTACGGACAGTAGTCTCGTCGCCGCCCTTGACAACGATATTCTTGCTCTTTCCGCCTACGTTGACAGTCATCATATAGTCTTGGTCTTCATCCGTACACTGAGAAAGATCCACGGATTTTCCCTCTGTGGTGGCAGACTTCAGGGTGGACTGAGTAGCAACTGTTTTTACCTTGACATTGTAAACAGCGGGTGTAGCATTAGCGCTGCTGGAAACGGTAACACCGTTTACATTGGTGCCCGCAGCGTTTGTGAGAGTGCTCTTGTAGCTGTTGAAAAGAGAGCCCGACTTAAGACAGGTGCCGAGATTCGACATACTGAAATACTTGTTCTGGAAATTTGTCATTGCAGTAATGATCGAACGGTAAGCCTCCTGCTGTGCCTGGAGCTTCAATACCTTTCTTTCATTAGTATTGATCTTATTTTTGGTAGTAGCGGTAAGAGCGTTAACTATAGCTTCGGTATCGAGACCGGAGTTCATACCGCTCATTCTCAGTGCGCTGGTTGCATTAGCCATGGTGTTCAGTCCTCCTTATTGTAATTCAGCAGAGCTTCAAGCGTCTGTTTTGGCAGTACCTTTGACTCTGCGGAATCTTTGTTTACATTCTGTGTATCTATAAGCTCGTTTCGGATTATCTTAATATCCTTTGGAGCGGACACGCCGATCTTTACCTTATCTCTTGAAACTTCAAGAACTGTGATCTCTATATTATCGGCAATTATGAGGCTTTCGTCGGTTTTTCTGGTGACAACTAACATTTGTAATCATTCCTTTCCTTTTGAGGAAGTGTTTGCGCCTTTAGCGCAAACGCGACGGGTTTGAAAGACCCCAATTTTTCAAGCTCTTTCAAACTAAGCCTCCTGTTTTTTATAGATTGGCTGGCGGTAAGGATAGTTGTGAGGAAGTATCACCTGCATAGCCAGCTTATTCTCAGTATTTATTACTATAGGCGACTTCATATTGACTGTGGTATCTCTGAAATCTTCGGGAACATGAGCGATACAAAGCACCTGAAGCTTCGCATCGTCACCCGCCTTCAGCAGCGACTTTTCACTGTCGTTAAGAGTTACCTTGTAATCCTCGCAGAAAAGCTTGGGGTCGAAAACGATAAAGCAGGGCTTCAGGCAGTCTGTGCATTGCAGCCACATAGGATACTTATTTTCCTGAGGAGCTATAAGCGCAAAGTGCTTAGCCTCGTCAAAGGCGTAAATTCCGTCGGGAAAACTGATAATGTCCTCTTCCCTTACATCGACCTTTCCGAAATCTCTTGTTTCAATTTCCATGGCAGCTTTTCCATTCTTTTGTAATTTATTTTATGTTATCTTAAGAAGTTATCTCAGTTTTATAAAGTCCGTTTGCAGTATCGGGGATTTTCAAGTCCCAAATCCCGTTATGCCCATGACTGAAAAGTAGGATCGGGGAAAAAGTTAGGCTCGCCCATATACTGAAAGCTTATATAAGCCCTTTGAACTATATCAAAGTTAACGGTGCCTCTGTCCAACTGATAAGGAACGATATCGGTATTTGCCCAATCTATGTTTACCTCTGTGGGGTGGTGGGAAATATCCGTCGTACCCGGTCTCGCGTTCAGCTCCGCAGGCTGTGAGGGATAAAAAGCCATTCCCGAAGGCTTGGGCATCTTTTTCTGAATAAAGCTGTTTTTCTGCAGCTCTAACCTTGTAGCCTCGCCCCTTACCATAGCCGTGCCGTGCTGCACCGTCTCCCTGATAAAATCCTTGACGGTCTGCTTTCCCTTTTCGGCAAGACGTTCTACCATGTGTTCGTCCGAGAGCTGACCATAGCCCATGCTCTCTCTTGCGGCGGTGGTATCTATCTCGATAATGCCGTCTGTGGTATGAACCTCCAGGCCGCCCGGCTGTGTGTCCTGGCGGATAAAGGTCTGCTCCGTGCCGGGATTCACCATGCGGGGGTGCTTTATGGAGGTATTCATTACGGTATTTTGAATGTGGTAATCCAGCAGATTATGACTTACCATAAAAACCCCTCCTTAATAATATCGTCACAAACAGGGCAAAGTTTAATATTGCCCTGTTAATTATTATAAAAATCGAATAAAATCTGATTACAACTCGTCTTATTATAAAAGATCAGATAAAGTTGAAGATAGACTGAGGAATGACCGAAGCACTCATCTGCAGAGTTGCTGTATAGAGAGAATCCAGCATATCTCTGTTGGTGATCTCAGCGGCAAGGCTGGTGTCAACCAATGCTTCAAGATCGTTCTGGCGCTGACCCATATTCTCAAGGTTGTTGGTTATTCTGGTCTGGTTGAATTCAATAAACTTGGTCTGAGTACCTATTTTTGCAAGAGCAAGTGAAACGGTGGTCTGGAGAGAGTAGATGTGATCCGCATACTTTGCGATCTCCTTACCGTTACCCTCTCTTATCATCTGCGCTGCATCAAGAATGCTCTGAATGATGTTGTTGGAGTATTCATTGCTTTGATTTTCAACTGAAAGCACATTGCCGCCCTCGTTAATGGATCTTACAGTAACAGGCTTGTCATTGAGCTGGTTGAATATCATTCCATTTTCATAAACAGAAACCTTACCATTAAATATTTTATCAAGCTCTGCATTGATATTGTCGCGTGTATCCTCCGAGTCAACACCACCGTTAAAGGAAATGACATGCTTTTCATCACCAATAGTAAGCTCAAAGCTGAACAGAGCGCCAGGATCAGCAGAAGCAAGGTCGATATATGCAGTGCTTGCAGCCTTTCCGCAGCCAATGACCTCAACACCGTTAAAAGTAATAGGCAGCGCCGACTGCTCATCAACTCTTCCGTTCTGATCCAAGGTCATACCAAGTCCGATATCGCAGTAGGAAACCACGCTGTTGGGGAACATAGTAGGATCATTATAGGTATCTACATCAACACCGTTATAAATAACTCTGCCATTTTCGATAGAAAAAGCCTTTTCGTCATTGTTTACGCCGCCAAAAATTTTTCTGTCCGCAACGCTGAGGTTCATAAGACGTGCAATTTCGTCCGCATATGCTTCAACGTTTACTGCGATCATCTCCATCTGGTCGGGAGAGTGGGTGTGAACATCGGAGCTTGTGCCGTTGGCAGCCTCGATACACTTCTCATAGGTCAGCTGAATGATCTCGGAAATAGCAGTTACCGAGCTTTCCGCGTTGGAATAAATATTATCGGCGGTTTTCAGGTTTTCCTGATATGTGTTGAGGTTAGCTATTGCCTTCCTGACTCTCATAGCGGTAGCTGCCTGTGCGGGCATTTCGCTTGCCTCGTCGTACTGACGGAAGCCTGCTATCTTTCTCTCGGAGTTGAACTTGTTGGAATAGTTTGTCTCCAGACGGCGGAGATAGTTGCGTGAAACGGCCTGATTAGATACTCTCATAATATTTTAACCTTTCTCTTCTTATGTATACCATTATAACTATAAAAGCTATACGGAATATTCTGCAAAATTATCTTCCAACAATGCCTGTGTTGGTGATGAGCCTATCCAGCATCTCGTCAATGGTGGTAAGCATACGGGAGCTTGCATTGAACCACTTCTGATAGTTCAGCATATTGGTTCCTTCTTCTGTATCAGAAACGCCCGAAATGGAATCTCTCGCGTCCATTATAGAGTTTACGTTCTGTGAGTTCAGATCGTACTGCTCCTGGCAGTAGTTGATGTTCTCAGCCAAACGGTTGTTGAGGAACAGAACATAGTCGTAAATGGAGCCCTTGAACTCTCCCGTTCTGCCTACCGTGATCTCCTTGTCAAGACCGAGATAGATAACGTTGACGTTGTTGCCGTCCAAGCTCAAAGTCCACTCGCCCTTTGTGGGATCGTCGGGATCCGTCTCGCTGGGCTTGTAAACCTGACCGATCATATTTGCGTCATTGAGCCACTCCTGTGAAATGGCTATATTGCGGGCATTTATAATTTCTCTGTTTGCCAGCTTGGGATTGCCGTCGTCGTCAAGGATCACATTTCCGTTTTCGTCATAAGCCAACAAGCGGTTGCCGTGTTCGTCATAATCCGCTTTGCTTGCAAACATTGCTCTGCTGTCGCCGCCGTAAGCCTCATTCATGCTGTTGAGATCGTTCATCAGATCCGCAAACTCTCTTGCAAACTCGTCAATAGCGGACTGATAATATCTGATGCCGTACTCTGTATTCTGATGCGAGGAAGCGTAGCTGCCGTTTCCGTTGATCATATCAAGTCTCGCTCTCAGATCTCCTGTCTTTATCATGGCATTGGCGTCAACACCGTTGGTGAACACGATCATAGCCGCGTCATAGTCGTCAAAGGTCTGCTGAACGGCGCTGCTCTTGTAGTTCTTGAAAACAAGGTGTTCATAGGACTTGCCGTTGACTATCTCAACGCCTTGCTGGCTCAGGTCGTCGCCGTAGCCCATAACGATCCTTACCGAACCGTCGTCATTGTCATAAGCCTTTATGTTGGCATAGCAGGACAGCTCGTCGATAAGGCGGTTGCGCTCGTCAATAAGCTCGTTGGGTCCGTAAGAGCCGATAACCGTTTCCCCTTTGTAGATCTTATCGGCAGCAGTAATATTGTATTCGCCCACGATAGCCTTGTTCAGGTCAACGATCTTGTCTATCAGGTTGTTGACCTCGGAAATGGAGTTTTTCAGCTCGACAACATTTTCCTGTCTGAGATTTTCCAGATCGTTTGCATACGCATTAAGTGTCTGACAGATAGAATATGCTTCGTTTCTTACAACGCTTGCCAATTCCTTATTATAAGCGGAATCCTCAGCATACTTTGCAAGAGCCGCTCTGAAATCGTCCAAGTTGGAAACTAAGCCTTTATTGCTTACATTGGTAAGAACCTTCTCTGTTTCCGACAGAATGGAGTGTCTTACATCGGCCTGAGCAACATAAGCGGTAAACTCTCTGTATCTCTTATCTATGTATGAATCTCTCAGCTGGCTAACGCCGAAAGCGTTAGCGCCCTGTCCGCAAAGGGAGAGCTGAGCTATGGGGGAGGAATATTTTCCGCTCACCGGCACATACAGCGAGTTCATATCCACACGTTGTCTTGTGTAGCCGCTGATATTCATATTGGCAAGGTTATTGTTGGTTATATCAAGATTTTTCTGTGCCATTTGAATGGTGCGCTTGGAAACCTCGAAACCTAAAAATGTTGAACGCATATATCCTCCTGAATATTCTGATAATGATCAGAACTTACGTTTTAATTATTTTTTAAAAAACCGCTGAATTTCTCCGCAGAAGATCCTGCGCGAAAAAACTTCTTAAACACTGCCGAGAAAATCTCCGCTGCCGCTGCCCTTGACGATCTTAGCGTCTCCCGAGTACGCGCCGATACCGGTAAACTCGCTTACTCCCAGTAGTTTAGCCTGTACCTTCAGCTTTCTCTCCACAAGATCCTTGGAAACCGCGTTGAGCCGCCTAATAGTCTCGATAGACTTAGTCAGCCGATCGCTCTGGAGCTTAAGCACTCCCGCATATTGGGGAGGAAAGCAATCGGGCAGATCCGACAGTTTTTTGTCCTTGAGCCCTGTCTGTGAAAAAAGCTCCAAGCGCTTTTCTTCCAGAGAATTTCCCTTCATGATAAAGCTTTGCTCGTCAACCAAAGCCTCCTCCAGCCATTTTAAGTCGTCAACCAGAATACGGTTCTGCTTTTCCGTCAAAAAATCCACAAGAGCCTCAAAGTGACAGTTGTAGCCGTCAAGGAAATTTATCACTATATCGGCAATACGATCAGAAACTTTATCAGAAATTATTTCAGCCATTCCCTATCCTCCGATTATTTGCGGTCAATTATGACAGCCAATTACATTCCCATGCTCAAAATAGCAGTGGCAATGCTTTCCGAGGGAATAGGACAGTTATCGCCCGCATACTGAGCCTGCAGCTCATTGATGCGCGCGGTGTTAGCCTCAGCGTCTGCAGCGGAAGCAACGTTAGCCTTTGCCGCAGCCAAAGCGCTTGAAAAGTCGAAGTCCACCTTGTCGGTGTTGGCCTTAACGGCGGTTTTTTCCGTGTCTTTTTTAGCTGGAACAGTATTAGCCAGCTTTTCATAGGAACGGATCGCGTTAGCTCTTAAATTCTTTATCTCCATAATATCAACCCTTTCTTTCTCTGACCGCGCAGGCGGTCAAAAGGTTTGTTAAATAATAACCGTTGATCGAACCGAAAACCGCGGGATCATGTTCAACTGTTTTTAGAGATACCTATCCCGTTAGATTTTCTTATAAGTATTATCGGCAGGTCGAGTAAATAACTTAAGCTTTTTTATGAAAAAAATATGAAAAATATGTGAAAATTGTGTGAAATCAAATTTGAAATTCGTGCTGTCAGTGCAGTTGTGCTAATCTGCAGCCTGCTTCACACCTTCCTCCCCAACTGCAGATCAACAGTATCAAACAACGTGATTGAACCGCCGCAGCTATCGATCGCCTCCCCTATCTTCGAGAAAAACTCATCCCTTACACTCTCCTCTATGGCAATATGATCGGAATACGTCCCAAGCAGTGCGCAATACTCATCAGCCGAAAAAGTCCGCGTCCTGTGAAACAAAGCGTATTTTATATCCGTAAAACCGTACTTCTCCGCAATTTCTGCCCTTTCCCCGGCTTGCTCCTCGGTATACTCCACAGGCACTTCCTGCTTCTTACTTTTATAGTAACTGTAATAATACTCGCCATAGATCCGATCAATTTCCTTTGAAAGAGGCAAATTATCTTTAGCGCGAAAAGGGTGGTTGGCAAACCGCGCAAACACGCCGCCCTCCTTCAGCATAGCAAATACCTTTTTATACCCGACCTCCTCGGGCACCCAATGGAACGCCGACGCAGAATAGACCAGATCATACGCATCATTCGGAAGATCCACATCTTCAAACTTCCCCGTTATGACAGAGAAATTAGAAAATTCCTTAAACTTTTCCTTGCACAATGCAGAAAACGTCTCACCGTATTCAACGGCGGTAAGCTCGCATTCCGTTTTCAAAAACGGCAAAGTTGCCTGTCCGCCGCCGATCCCTACCTCGACCGCGCGGCAAGACCGGTCAAGAGCAGCATGATCAAATATCATTTTATAAAGCTCATCGGGATAACCGGGACGGAGCTTTTCATAGGCAGAAGCCACAGTATCAAATGTTCCCTCCAAGCCTTTAACTGTCATAATGATGTCCTCCTGTAAATTTCCTATCGGCAATAAAAACCCGCTGCGTAAAAAAGAAACGTGAAAATTCACCGCCGCCTTTTCAAGACCCGACTGACAACAGCTGCCATAACAGCCCCCAGAACACCTCCAAGAAAATTAGCAATAACATCATCAAGATCCCCCGTCCTGCCCACTACAGGCTGAACGATCTCTATTAAACAAGTAGCCCCAAGGCAAACAAAAACCGCCCCCAAGGGCTTCACCTTCTCAAATACCAACGGCAGCAAAAACCCCAAAGGCACAAACATCAGGACGTTAGCAGCGATAGGATATTTCTCCCGCCATACTCCTGCAAAATCGCCCTTCAAGCACTGTAGTATCAGATTCCTGCTTGTATAATTTCCGCTGAAAAATCTAAATCCCGTTTGGGGCATTTCCCCGCTCTCAATAAAGCTCCACACCAGATCCCAAAAATCCTCCGGCACCCACACCAAAGCCACCAGCGCAAAAATATAACAAATAAAACAAAGGCGCAAAAGCTCTGCTCCTGCACCCATTCCCTTTTTCCCCGAGATGTGAAGATACAGAAGCCTTGCAGCTCCGTAGATCACCCCTGCAAGCAGCATAAAGGGAGCAAACTGTATTATCATTACTAAAAATTTTCTCATACTTTCTATATATCGGCTATCCTGTTAGCCCCGCTGTCAGCTATACTGCCGACTATTTTATCATCGACAAAAACAACCCGTTCAGCTCTTCCCAATCTCCGCCCTCTTCCTCGGGCATTGCCTTGACAGTTTCTGCCAACTCCTCAAGATTCCTGTCAATATACCTGTTCAAAGCATCTATTCTTTTCCCCATAGTAATTTCGGGGGACTTCATTTTTACTTCAAGCAGCTTGTCGATTTCGGGCTTGATCTCATCATCAAGATACTTTTCCGCCAACTCAGTAAACAGCATAGGCGGCGGTGTCTGCTCATTCAGTATCCACTTGCAAGCCAATATTGGCCTTATCACATAAAAATATTTTTTAAGCCTTACCTGTTCGCCCTTCAAATACTCCCGATAATTGCTCTTAGCGGTACTCAAATAATGATACACCCCCGACTTCCTTATAAAAAAGCCGTTGATGATATCCGAAACCCTTTTCCATTGCTCGGTAGTGCGGTACACAATAGGCGATCCGTTCCACTCAAACAAAGTGGGATTGGACTTGTGCAAAAGCATAAGCGCTTTCTTTATATCCCAGCCATTTATATCCAAAACGTCGTCAAGCTGCCACTCGATAACATCGGAGGTCTTGTCAAGCCTCAAATAATATTCAAGCGGACGCACATAAATAAACCTAACATCATAATCGCTGTCGGGAGAAGCAAAACCCCAAGCCCTGCTGCCCGACTCAATACAATGTATTATCTTAACATTTTCACCTTTCTCGATTTCCTCAAGCTTTTCGGCAATTATTTTTTCCATAATAAAACTATTCTCCGTAAATATTGCCCTTATCCACTGCGGTAAACATAAGCGTACCCTTTGCCTTAATCGTATCTTCGACCTTAACCACAGCCGAAAACTCATACAGCCCCGAGCTGTCCAGTGTCTTGTTGACCTCGATAACAAGAGTATCTCCCGGCACCACAGGCTTAACAAACTTAAAATCCTTGATCTTCAAAAGCACAAATATCACATTGGGATCGTTGCTCTTCTCGGGGTCAATAACCAACGAACAAAGCTGCGCGCAAGCTTCCGTAACCAGCACCCCGGGCATAATGGGGAAATCGGGGAAATGCCCAACAAAATAAGGCTCATTCACCGAAACGTTTTTGATACCCACCGCCCTTTGATCGGGTTCCAGCTCCAGAACCTTTTCTATCATCTGAAAAGGCGGTCTCTGCTTGATCCTTTTATTTATCTCAATTAAATTCATCACAGCCATTATAACGACAAACCTCCGTCCATAACAATGACCTGCCCCGTAACATAAGACAAGCTTCCGTCCGCAAACAGCGAGACCGCTTCTGCCACTTCCTCCGCCTTTGCAAACCGCTTCATTGGAATAACATCAAGATACTCCTTAAGCTTTTCCTCGGGAACAGCATCAATCATCTCCGTCTCCACAAATCCCGGCGCAACAGCATTTACCTGTATCCCATAAGGCGCCAATTCCTTAGCCAAAACCATAGTCATAGAATTGACCGCCCCCTTGGTAGCGCTGTAAACGCTCTGACCCACCAAAGCATGGTTTCCGCTGACAGAGGAAATATTGATGATGCTTCCTTTTCGATTCTTCATCATCTTAAGAGCCGCCTGCTGCGCACAGTTAAAGTACCCCTTAATATTTATATCCAAGCTTTTTTGGAGAGAATCACCGTTCAGCATAAGCAAATAAGCGTCTTTAACGACCCCCGCGTTGTTGACAAGCACATCAATGCCGCCAAACTCCTTAAAAGCAGTCCTGAACATATCCTGCACCTGCTTTATATCCGAGGTGTCCGCCTTCACCGCAACAGCTTTTCTGCCCAGAGCGGTTATTTCGCTGACAGTCTTGTTGGCAGCCTCCTCATTGCTGTTATAGTTCACAACAATGTCAAAGCCCTTTTCAGCCAGCTTCAGAGCGCAAGCCTTGCCAATGCCTCTTGATGAGCCTGTAATAACTGCGGTTTTTCCCATAAGTTCCTCCGTCATTCCTGTCAAGTTCTGTAAATTATTACTTTCAAGTCTGTTCCCAAAAAATCAATGCTCATGCCACCAATCCAGCCCGGGATAGAATTCTCCCGTGCGGATAAAAAACTCAACTGCCTTTACGCCCGTTTCAATATCCGTAATGGCATTCAGCTTAGCAATAGGCGACTGCCCTCCGCTCAAAAGAGGACAACATACAGCAGGGTCAAGATCACCGTCTCGAACCTGCTTTTCCGTATCGGCAAAAGCAGAGTTATACAAGAAATAGCTTTCCTCTCTTTCCTCTGACCAATACCATAAGGACAGCCACTTGCCGTCACAATTCACCTCAAGCCAGCTATCCTCTCCCTCGGGCTCAAGAGAAAGGTAAACATTCAGCCCCAAAGGAATTTTATGCAGTACTTTGGCAATAACTTCTTCTGTGATCTCCTCCCCCTCATACTCGGTGTAGGGGTGGTCAAAGTATTCGATATGCTGTATTTTTATAGCTTTTGCATCAAAAGCAGGTATCTCTGCTTTCTTTGAAATTATCTCAGTATTCAAAAAGCTTCTCCTGTCGAAAAATCTTAAGGGTGCCTCTAAAAAACTTGTGAAAAGCAAAAACAGACAGGGTGCGCCGGACACAAGGAAATCCGACGAAGGCAGACCAGGCGCCTGTCGAGGAGGATCGACGCAGTAGACGGTGCGCCCTGTTCGTTTTTGCTCACAGGGGGTTAGAGGTTCCCTTAAACCTTTTTAATAATAACCGCCGAGCAGGAACCCCCCGCGCCGCAGCTAACAGCAAGGGCATATTCGCCCCTGACAGCCTCGGCAGGCTCTGCGCCGTTCTCGGTGATCCTGAACCACTTACCCGAAACATCACTGTCACCGTGCAGAACCTTAGCTGCCTGAGCCAGCTGCATAGCCGCAGAAGCCGCCCTTGCGTCACCCGTAGCCGCCTTAACGGACAGCACAGGCTTGTTAACACCAAACAACTCGCGGTAAACCTCCAACTCGCCGTCGTCGATCTCTTTAAGTCCGCAGCCGAAGCCGCTGACAAAATCTATCTGTTCAAGGAAAATGCCCGCCTTCTTGCAAGCGTCACCCACAGCCTTCTTCACAGTATCAAGATCCACCTTCGGATCGGAGTATTCCTTAGGGCAATGCGCCATTCCACAGCTCACAACTTGGGCGTACTTCTTGGAATCATGCTTATCCGCATACTCCCCCGACTCCAAAACAACCGAAACCGATCCCTCGCCCAGCACAAAGCCCTCGCCGCCGCTGTAAGGCGCATTTTCAGCCACAACGCCGTACTTGTTATACAAATACTCGGTAACGTCGGTGTTCTCATCGGTACCTGCTGCCACCATAACGCTTTCTTCCTTGCTCCGAATAACGTCATAAGCATAGCAAACGCTCTGCAATCCCGACTGTGCGCCGTTAGCCACAGTAACATTATAGCCCTTTATTCCTGCAAAAATGGAGAAATAACCCCCTGCCGCATTATAAACGGTATTAGGGAACGAAAAAGCACTGCCCCCGTTAGTACCGTTATCAATAACATTTTTCTGGAAATTGACGATCTCGGTCAAAGGTCCGTCAGATGTACCTATTATAATACCAATATCATTCTCGTTGCTCTCATCGGCTTTAAAGCCCGCATCAGCGAGCGCCCTGACACCGCTCACCAGCTGTAACTGACTGAATCTGTCAAGCTTCCTGTAAAACGCCATTTTTATATCATGCGCCTTGTAGTCCTCGGCGCTAAGCGCCGCCTTGACAGAAGCCGAACCGTCCGCATTACTGCTGACAATTCCCAGACCCGTAATATAGATAGGAGAATCTTTACGCATTTCGGGAATTTCTTTAGGCTCCTTGGCGAAAATTATACTTGCATTATTTCCCCCAAAAGCAAAGGAATTGGACATAGCAAAGGAAAGCTCCTTCTCCTTGCTCTCGTTGGGCATAAAGTCGATCTTCCCTGCCTTTTCCTCCAAAACTGCCTTATCCTCCACAGTATATCCTATTGTGGGAGGAATCACGCCCTCTTTAAGCGCCTTTACCGTAAACACCGCCTCGATAGACCCCGCCGCGCCCAGACAGTGTCCTGTCATAGATTTGGTAGAGCTTACGGACAGCTTATCGGAGCAGTCAAAAAGCGTATGGAGCGACAAAAACTCAGCCTCGTCATTCTTTGCGGTGCCTGTGCCGTGAGCATTGATATAGTCAATATCCTCGGGCTTGACACCCGAGCTTGCCATAGCTCTCTTTATCGCGCTCATCTGTCCCTCGCCGTCGGGACGGGGAGCGGTAATATGGTGCGCGTCCGAGCTTACGCCCGAACCCAAGATCTCACAATATATCTTAGCCCCTCTCTGAACAGCGTGTTCATAGCTTTCGATAACAAGCATTCCTGCGCCCTCGCCCAAAGTGATACCGCTGCTGTGGTTAAAGGGAGAGCAAGGGTGCTCGTCCAGAGCATGAAGGGCGTGAAATCCCGCAAAGGCAAGGGAAGTGAAAGCGTCGGAGCCTCCTGCAAGGAACACCTCCGCTTCTCCGTTCCTGATAAGGTCACAGGCGTAGCCAAGGCTGATAGTTCCCGCCGCGCAGGCGTTGACGATATTGGCGGTAAGCCCTTTCAATCCGTAATGAGCGGAAACATTGTTGGCGATAGCGGAAGCAGGCATCTTCAATATTTCCTCCTTGGAAACATTTTCGTCTCCCCACTCCTTGACCGCTCTGTAATAGCTGTCAATACTTGCCGCGCCGCCTACGCAGTTACCCACGATAACGCCGATACCGCTATCGTTTTCGGGAGAGATCCCCGCGTCATTCAAAGCCTCCTCTGCCGCCTTAATGCACAGCAGAGAGGAACGGTCATAGTTCTCCCCGGAAAGCTCGCTGTCGGCAGTATCGTTTACCGCGCCTTTTTTAGCGTAACAGTTTTCGGTGCTTATGCTTGTAACATCGCGAATGCCCGAAATACCGCTGACGGCATTTTCCCAGCATTCGTCAACGTTGTCGCCCAAGGCGCAGATAAGTCCTAAGCCTGTTACTACGCATCTGTTCTTGTTCATTATTTGCTCCTTATCTGAAAAGAATTTCAAAACCGGAAATTTTTCAAAAGTTTATTTAGCTGTAAAACAGCACAACATTATCTGAAAGCGGATATCCGATAGCACAACTGTTTTGAGAGCACGAATTTCAGAAATCGACTGAGTTTGTGATTTTTGCCCATTTTTCCAAGCAAAAAGCGCAAACTCGGTCGGATAGCAAACTTTTTAAAATTGCTTGCAATTTTAAAAAGTTTGCGGTTCTGAAATTCTTTTTAAATCAGGTAATTATTGCCAACTTTTTTGAAGGAATTCTAAATTAGCACTAAGTTTTTACAGCTTTCTCAAAACAGCTGCACAAATTTCAGCCCTCCATATGCTCTTTAACATAAGCTGTAAGAGTATTTATAGACTGAAAATGCTCTTTTGCAACGCCCGTCATCTGTACTCCGAACAAAGTATCTATTCCCGCAATGATCTCGATAGAATCAATGGAATCCAACCCAATATCATCGCCGAACAGCTCAGAATCATTTTCCAGCGCATCAGCGGGGATGCGGAGATTTTCAACCAGCATAGCCTTGATCTTTTCAGCAATTTCTTTTTCGTTCATAATAATACCTCTTTCTTAGAATTCAATTATTTTTGTTTTCGTCAAGGAGCCCTTGCACCTTGCTTTGTATAATTACGGTCTGCTCTTTGGCAAACCGCGAAAGACGAATATTTTCGGGACAGTTCATTTCCACAGGCTCACCTATCACCATGACCTGCCTTTTCCCAAAAAACTTGTGATACCCGCCGTAAATGGCGCAAGGCACCACAGGCACAGCCATTTTAGCTGCCAACAGCGCCGCTCCGGGCTTAAATTCATTCATAGGACCGCCGTGCGAGGTCTTACCTTCGGGAAAGATCAACATAGGGCTTCCCTTTTCCAAAATTTTCTGCCCTGCCAAATACCAATCGCTGTCGGGATTAACTCTGTCAATAGGCACCGTCCTTGCCTGCTTCAGGAAAAAGCCCATGACCTTCTTATCATACCAATCCTTAGCCACCAGCGAGTAGGGCTTATACCTATTTAAAACAGCCCCCGCAAAAAGCCCGTCGGTATGGCAGGTGTGGTTTGCAACAAATATACAAGCCTTGCCCCTAAGCGCCTTTTTCAAGGCTTTATTCTTGTAAACGACCCTCGGTCTGTATGTAACGTACATAATAGCCTTGGACAGTCCTAAAACCGCATTCACTTGCCTTTTCCTTTCATACTGCTCCGAAAAAAATCATATAAAAAATCATATAAGGTATTTTATCACATTCTTTAAAAAAATGCAACTCTTTATAAATCTTTGGTAAAACAGATAATTCTGTTTGCCTCTTTAAAATTCATAGCCTTATGAAAGTGAAAGCTGTCATCATTATCTATCTCGCAATCGCTTGCAAACTCCCGACAGCCCTTTTCCCTTGCCCATGCTTCGCACTCTGCCAGCAGCTCCCTCGCATATCCTTTCCTGCGGTATTCTTCCTTGATAAATATTCCTTCCAAGTAACCCACAGGCGTTGTGCTTGTTCCCTCCACATAATCACATCGAAGCTGACACTGGGCAAAGCCTATCGGTATATTATCTTCATATTTTAAAAAGAATTGCGTTCTGCTATCGGAAATATTTTTCGAAAATTCGGCAGCCAGCTCCTCAACAGAATTACTGTCCCACATCAGCACCGCCAAACCTGCGAGTGTTTTTGCATCTCTTTTTCCCGCTTTCACTATCATGCCTGTTCCCTCCGCCTATATGCTGTTTTAATATTACCATAAACACTTGACAAATTCAATAAACATCTGCGCCTTTTTGTTTCAAAAAGCAAAATTTTATTTCCAAAAGTTGCAATTTTGCATATAATATGCTATACTATTATGGTATTGCTAAAAAGTCATCACAAAAATATATAAAAAACCCAAAAGAAAGGGCAAAAACTATGTCAAAGGTAGTAAAATTCGGCGGAAGCTCCCTGGCAGATGCCAACCAGTTCCGCAAGGTCGCGCAGATAATCCGTTCTGACAGGAACAGAAGATATGTAGTTCCCTCCGCGCCGGGAAAGCGTTCCCCCGACGACACCAAGGTAACGGATATGCTGTACCAATGCTATGACGCGGTAGAAAAGGGCAAAAACGCCACAGCGGAATTTCTGCCGATCGCTGAAAGATTCGACGGCATAATCAGCGATCTGGGACTTACCATAAGCCTTGATAAAGAGTATGATAAAATAGCTGAAAATTTCAGAAAAAGAGCAGGCAGAGACTACGCCGCCAGCCGCGGAGAATACCTTAACGGCATAATCTTAGCAAATTATTTGGGCTTCGAGTTTGTAGACGCCGCAAAATGTATATTCTTCACCTCCAAGGGGGAATTTGACGCAGACCTTACCGACGCCTGCCTTGCATCAGTCCTGGGCGGCTATTCCGAAGCGGTTATCCCCGGCTTTTACGGTGCAATGCCCGACGGCACTATCAAAACCTTCAGCCGCGGCGGCAGCGACTTCACAGGCTCGGTAGTGGCAAAAGCCATAAACGCAAGCCTGTACGAAAACTGGACAGACGTAAGCGGTTTTTTGGCAGCGGACCCCCACATAGTAGAAAACCCAGAGGTAATAGAGTACATCACCTATAAGGAACTCCGCGAGCTTTCCTACATGGGCGCGGCGGTAATGCACCAGGACGCCATTTTCCCTGTCCGCTCCGCCAAGATCCCCATTAACATCAAAAACACAAACGCACCCGAAGCAAAAGGTACAATGATAGTCCCCGAGGCTCCCGAAAATACCAATAAAATAATTACGGGAATAGCAGGCAAAAAGCATTTCAGTGTAATCTCCATAGAAAAGGATGAAATGAACGCCGAGGTAGGCTTTTTAAGGAGAATACTCACCGTTCTTGACAACGAGGGCATGGGCTTTGAGCATATCCCCACAGGCATCGATACCATGAGCCTTGTGGTAAGCACAGAGGAGCTGGAAGCGCACCCCAACACGGTAAAATACATCACCCAGGTCTGTCACCCCAACCACATTGAGGTAATAAACGATCTTGCGGTAGTAGCCGTTGTAGGCCGCGGCATGAAGGAGAAAAAAGGAACCGCCACCCGAATTTTCGCAGCTCTTTCCCACGCAAATATAAACATAAAGATGATAGACCAAGGCTCCAGCGAGCTTAATATAATCGTGGGCATTCACGAAAAGGATTTTGAAAAGGCTATCCAAGTGATATACGATATGTTCATGCTCTCAGAATAATTTTTAGCGGATTTCCACTAGCACAACTGCATTGATAGCACGAATTTCAAAAATCAACTGAGTTCGGATTTTTTGCCCAGCTTTTCAAGCAAAAAAGCCGAACTCAGTTAGATAAGAAACTTTTTAAATTTACCCATTTTTTCAAGTAAATTTAAAAAGTTTCTGGTTTTGAAATTCTTTTTAAATCAGTAAATTACCGCCAACTTTCCTGAGAGCCATAAATCACCACAACTTTTCTGGGAGCATAAAATAAGAGGTTTGTTTTTACAACCCAATAACAAAAAACGGAGCAAATAAAAAATGAAACTTGAAAACATAAAGGTATACGACATAGAGGAAAGCTTTAAAGCCAGCAAATACCCAATGGCAATAAACACGGAGTCGGTAAACGGCGACATCACCGACAGGATAAAGAGCCTTGCCCAAAGCCCCAAAGGCGAAGGACACGACCAATTCCTCACGGGAATAAGGGTGGCCTTTGACCTGACCTTCACGGTAAAAGCGTGGACAGAGGCGGAGCGCTACAGATTTTTGGAATTTGTTTCCAGCCAATCCACCATGCACAGAATATCGAAATTTGACCTTTCAAAGCAATATAACAAGTATGTAGACCCCCGCATGATCGAGATCATGGAGGAGCTGAAAGACAGGTACAACGAGACCAATGATCCCGAGGATTATTTAAGGCTGCTGTATTCCAATCCCTGCGGCTTCGAACTGACAGCAAGGCTCACTACCAATTACCGCTGCTTAAAGACGATCTACAGCCAGCGTAAAAACCACAGACTGCCCGAGTGGAGGGAGTTTTGCGAGGAGATTAAAAAGCTGCCTTATGCTATGGAACTGATTATCGGGGAGTAAAAATTGTGTGCTGCTAAATTTTATGCTCTTAAGAAGCCTATGCAGATTTGCGGTTCTCTCAGAAAAGTTGTGCTGATATATGCCCGCTTTTCAGAAAGAGGTGCAAATAGAGGTCGCTTTCAAGGAAAGTTGGCGGTAATTTAGGTTCTCTCAAGGCAGTTGGTGGTAATTTACTGATTTAAAAAGAATTTCAAAACCGTCAAGATTTAAATTTGCTTGAAAAACTGGGCAAATTTAAATCTTGAACTATTAGGTACTTCTCGGCAAGCCGAGAAGTACACGCAGCAAGCTGCTCTAACTGAGTTCGGATT
>JAAVIE010000135.1 GCA_014799325.1 Oscillospiraceae bacterium | reverse complement strand
CATCAAAGAACAGGCATTGAAAAAGCATTATGAATGGCAGGGAAAGATCGAGGTGATCTCCCGCGCGGAGATCAACACAAGAGAGGATCTCTCTCTTGCCTACACTCCCGGAGTTGCCGAACCCTGTCTACAAATACAGAGCAACCCCGAACTGTCCTACAGCCTTACCAGAAGAGCCAATTTAGTAGCAGTCATCACCGACGGTACCGCAGTTTTGGGTTTGGGCGACATCGGAGGTCTGGCAGGTATGCCCGTTATGGAGGGAAAATGCTCTCTCTTTAAGGAATTTGCGGGAGTTGACGCATTTCCTCTCTGCATAAAAAGTAAGGACACTGACGAGATCGTTAGAACAATAGAGCTTATCAGCGACAGCTTTGGCGGCATAAACCTTGAGGACATTGCCGCTCCGAGGTGCTTTGAGATCGAGAGAAAGCTTAAAGAAAAGCTTGACATTCCCGTATTTCATGACGATCAGCACGGCACGGCGGTAGTTGTGGCATCTGCTCTTATAAATGCGGCAAAATGCGCAGGCAAGGAGATAAGCGATCTTACAGTCGTTATCAACGGCGCAGGAGCCGCAGGGATTGCCATAGGAAGCTTTCTTTTAAGCTTGGGAATAAAGGATCTGATAATGGTGGATCTTTGCGGCATAATAAACCGTGACACCGAATACGATAATCCCGCCCACAATGAAATTGCAAAAAGATCCAATATTAACGTGAAAAAAGGCGATCTGGCAGAGGCGGTTAAGGGCGCGGACGTGCTTATCGGTGTTTCAAAGCCCGGACTGTTTACAGGTGAGATGATAAAGTCCATGGCGGACAAGCCTATTATTTTCGCAATGGCTAACCCTGTTCCCGAAATTATGCCCTACATTGCCAAGGAATCGGGAGCCTACATTGTGGGAACAGGCAGAAGCGATTTTCCCAACCAGATAAACAACGTTCTTGTATTCCCCGGAATATTCAAGGGTGCGCTGTCCGTAAGAGCCAAGGACATTACCGAAAATATGAAGCTGGCGGCGGCTTACGCCATAGCGTCGGTCATTCCCAACGACGAGATAACCCCCGACAACATCATAGCAAGTCCTTTAAACAAGAATGTTGCCGAAAGTGTTGCAAAGGCAGTAGCAAAGGCATGGGAGGACGAGAAAAAGGGAATACCCTTTTCAGCCCAATAATAAATAAAAATGCTCAAAAAGAGCGGATAGGAGAAAAAATGACTATTGAATACACACCCAGAGGAGTATGCTCCCGCAAAATGACTATTGAGATCGAAAACGATATTGTTAAAAAGCTGTCCGTAATAGGCGGCTGCAACGGAAACCTTAAGGGAATTTCAAGCCTTGTAGAGGGAATGACCGTTGACGAGGTAATAAAAAGACTTGACGGCATCGACTGCAACGGAAAGGGAACCTCTTGCCCCGCACAGCTTGCAAACGCTCTCAAAGAATACAAGGAAAGAGCATAATTTATGAAAATTATGTCAGTGGATTACGGCGACGGTCACACCGGACTTGCATGCTGCGACAAAAACGAGGTTTTGGCAACGCCCTTGTGCATAATAGACGAGTGGAATTTTGAAAAATGCGCTCAGAAGGTGGCAAAGGCGGCTGAAGAAAACGACGCTGAAATGCTGGTGGTGGGAAATCCCATAAATATGAACGGCACTATAGGACCTCGCAGCGAGAAATGTCAACAGTTTGCCGAACTGCTCAGAACTCTTGTTAAAGTGCCTGTGGAAATGTGGGACGAGCGGGGAACTACCGTTACCGCTCACCAAATGATGAACGAGGTCAACAAAAGGGGAAAAAAGCGCAAGGCAGTGATCGATGCAGTGGCGGCGGCGATAATTCTTGAAAATTATCTTGCTTACAGAGCCAATCAAAAGGAAAAAGATACAGAATAAAAACACAGCTTACAGAAAGACCGACTAATTGTAATGATCTCTGTAAGCTGTAACAATATCTGATGAGCATTATTACAAAAACATACAGCACCCTACAAAAGCGGGGTGCTGTATATTCATATTGGCAATTAGTTTTCGCCGCTGTGCTTTTTCTTGTTCTGCTGATTCTGCTGGTTTTTGCTCTGCTGGTTCTGACCTTGCTGATCCTGAGCCTGCTGGTTCTGTTTGTTTTGCTGATTCTTGTTACTCATAATAGTCCTCCGAAGATTGAAGTAAATTGAATATGACAGGTAAGATCCTTATGACCGTTACCTCTATTCGTAAATATTTTCTCCATATTTTCGGGAACTATGCAAACAAAATGTAAATCAATGCCAGAATCAGAGACTTATCGCTTTTTTCCCGCATCAGCACAAGCAAAAGCACGCCTATAAGCCTTTTGTCATCATCTGCTATCAGCTCGGCAAGCCTGTTCATTGTTGCTGCCTTTTTCTTTGGCAGTTGGGGCAGTTGCACCGGGCTTTGTTGTGTTGGTTTATGTAATTGTTGAAGTTTGGGGGATCGCTTGATATCTGAGCCTGATCGGACTCCTTTGTAAAATTTTCCTTTTTTATCTGCGCAATATCAATTATATCAGGCTCTCCCGATTGTTCAATTTCCTCTGAAACGATTTTTGGAGCTTCACATTCCGTTTTTTCCTCTGTAATGGGGGAGAATTGGGTCAGTTCCTCATCTTCCTTGTCTTCTTCAAATATATTTATAGTATTATTCTCATCGGTTTTTTCAGCGGCCTTTTCGGCAGCGGTTTTTTCAGCGGCCTTTTCGGCAGCGGTTTTTTCAGCGGCCTTTTCGGCAGCGATTTTTTCAGCAGCTGCTTTTTCGGCGGTGATTCTCTCAGCGGCAGCCTTTTCAGCGGCGATTTTTTCAGCAGCAGCCTTTTCAGCAGCGGCTTTTTCAGCGAATATTTTCTCAGCGGCAGCCTTTTCAGCAGCGATTTTCTCAGCAGATGCCTTTTCCACAGCAGCTTTATCATCAACAGAGTTTTTATCGGAGCTGCCAAACTGCGATGTTACCGATCTTTTAGCCATTTCCAGGGCTTCCTTTATGTAAGCCTGCTGCTGTCTTTCCAATTCTGCGCCGCTGATACTTGTTTTTTTCCATTCCATAATAATTCCTCCTGTTTAGGTTATTTAAAATAATCCGTTTAATATTCCGCTGTCCTTTAAAAGCGGCAGAATATTTATTATTTTAATAAGCTTTAAAGCGTTATCCACCTTTTGTCTGTTTTCAGGTCGTAAATGGGGCTTTAAAGCCAATAAAAGCTGTGTGTTTTTGTCAGATGAGCTGTTCATGACTGACAGCATTTCGCCCAGCTTCATGATCGCTTCAAGGTCAATGTTTCCGAAAATGTCATTTGAGCTGTCATTTTGTGTATTTTCGGCTCTTTCTGAGTTTTCTGCATTTTCCGGGCTTTCGGTATTCTTGCTTTTATCGTCCTCCGCTTGCAGAAGCTGTTCAAATAATTTTGCTAAAAGATCCTCCTGCGGCATTTCATCCCTCCTTTTGGGAAATTATTTTCCCATTTTTTTCATGATTTGCTCTGCTTCCGAAGATTTTAACAGCTTTTCTTTTGCAGCTGAGTTGTTCATCACCGATCTCAGCTTTTCCGCGTCCTCTTTTTTCATATCCGAGAGCATATCTTCTATACTGCCCTTTTCAAGGGATGCTTTTAGCTTTTCTTGGGGAATTCCCAGCTTCTTGCTGACCAGTTCGATCATTTTTTCCATATTTGCGTTCATAATTTCCTCCTTCTACTTTATGTTTTGTAATGTAATTTTATTCTGCTTTTACGGAATGGAATTGACTTTTTTCAGCGGTTTTGATATAATATTTTTAAATGCTTTACAGAAAGATATATTAAAAAGAAAAATAAGAGGATCGTTTATGAAAATTATTGTTGTTGCGGATACCCACAAGGATTTTGAAATATACAATGATGTTGTGGAAAAGAATCCCGCTGATTATTATATCCATTTAGGCGACGGAGTGAATGAATTTGCCGATGTGGCAAAGGCGCACCCCGACAAAGCCTTTGTTTTCGTCAAAGGAGAGAGCGATTTTTGCACCGCTTCCTCCAAGCAGCTGCTGAAATTGGGCAAGTGCCGCATTTTCTGCGCCCACGGACATGAGCAGGATGTAACGAGCGGACTTGATCAGATCATTGAGGAAGCTAAGACTGCCGACTGCAATATACTGCTTTACGGTCACACCCACGTTTATAAGACGGAAAAGGTTGACGGTATCTATATCATGAATCCCGGAAGCCTCGGCTCTCCCCGCGGAAAAAATGCGCCTTCCTACGGTATCCTTGAACTTAGCGAGGAGGGTCAGGTCAATATGCAGATCGTGGCATATTGACCGTGCTGTTATTCTTTCAGCTTACTGTTTATTATATGCGGTAAGTCGGAAAACTGTACCCTGAAAAATTTTTAAGGAGGAAAAACAATGAGAAAAATATCAAAAGCGGTTTCCTTATCGCTTGCTCTGCTGATTTTTGCACAAGCTTTAACAGGCTGTTCAAATAATCAGACAGACCCCTCGCAAACCGATGCAAACACCGAGCAGACAGCCGCCGTTTCATCGCAGGAAACAGGATCAACACAAGGCGATCTCAGCTTTGAGCCTATACTTAAGGATTACAAGCTCTCAAATCCCAATGCTGATGAAAACACAGTAAAGCTGTACAATTACCTTTGTGAATGCTATGGCAATGTTATGATCTCCTGTCAGCAGGAGTCTACATGGATGGGTTCCCCCGATTATGAAATGGATTATATTGAGGAAAAAACGGGAAAACTGCCTGCAATGAGAGGCTTGGACTTTATGAACAACGATTTTGACGGAGTTGTACAGCGTTCAAAGGAATGGCACGACAAGGGCGGTATAGTTACAATATGCTGGCATACCGGAGTAAACGGCAGCGGCTATCAGGAATCCCTTGACGATAACCCCGATTTTAACAAGCTGCTCACAGAGGGTACAGACGAATACAACGAAATGATGGCGAGCTGGGACAGAGCTGCAAAGGCGCTTCAGGAGCTGAGAGACGCGGGAGTTCCTGTTATTTGGCGTCCTTTCCACGAGTTTGACGGAGAATGGTTCTGGTGGGGAAAAGGCGGCGCAGAAAACTTTAAAAAGCTGTGGATCTTGATGTATGAGAAATTCACCAATGAATATAATTTAACCAACCTTATCTGGATATTGGGCTATTCGGGATCAGTTAAGAGCAATTGGTATCCGGGTGATGAGTATTGTGATGTTATAGGCTCGGACAGCTATGATAATGATACCAACCAAAAAGGCTTTAAACTGCTTCAAAGAGTTACAGACGCGCCTAAACCTCTGGCTTTTCACGAGTGCGGCAATCTTCCCAAAGTGACCGATTTTAAGGACAAGGGCGCATTATGGTCATGGTTCATGGTATGGCATACCGAACATATTACGGGCAATAATGTGGATAATCTGAAAGAGGTTTACAACAGCGATCTTGTAATAACCTTAGACGAGGTAAATATTAAATAATAAAATAAAAAGCGGCGCCCTCAGAGAGCGGCTGTCGCTTTTTGATTGCCTATATAGAATTTAGCGAAAAAATGGAAAAGAGATGTTATTGTGTCTAAGAAATACCAAATGGATATGTGCAGCGGTCCCGTGCTGAAAAAGATGCTGCTGTTTTCTCTCCCTCTTATGGCTTCGGGCGTTTTACAGCTTTTGTTTAACGCCGCTGATGTAATTGTGGTGGGAAGATTTGCGGGAGATAACTCCATGGGCGCGGTAGGCTCCACCTCCTCATTGATAAACCTTTTCACAAATCTGTTTGTAGGACTTTCGGTAGGTATCAACGTAATTGTGGCAAAATCTCACGGAGCGGGGGATCATCAAAATCTTCACGATTCCGTACATACAGCTATGACCGTGTCCGTTATCAGCGGCGTGATATTGGCGGTATTGGGCTTTATCCTCGCTCCCGAGCTTATGGAGATGATGAACGCTACCGAAGCGCAGCTGCCATTGGCGGTACTGTACCTCCGCATTTATTTTTTGGGAATGCCCGCATCAATGGTGTACAACTTCGGCGCGGCTATTCTTCGAGCGGTGGGCGATACCAAACGACCCTTGTATTTCCTTACCACGGCAGGAGTTGTCAATGTTATCTTAAACCTGATCTTTGTTATTCTGTTAAAAATGGACGTGGCAGGTGTTGCTCTTGCTACCGTAATATCACAGCTGATCTCCGCGGGGCTTATTGTGCTTTGCCTTGTAAAGGACGATACTGCCATTCACCTTAATTTAAAGGAGCTTAAGGTAAAGTCAAAAATACTGCTTTCATTTTTTCGCATAGGACTTCCTGCAGGCTTTCAGGGCGTGATTTTCTCGCTGTCAAATGTTGTTATCCAGTCCTCGGTTAATCTTTTCGGAGATACTGTAATTTCGGGAAACTCTGCCGCGGCTTCTATTGAGGGCTTTGTCTATATGGCGATGAATACCTTTTACCAGGCGGCGATCTCCTTTGCAGGACAAAACGTTGGCGCAGGGAAATATGACAGAATACCCAAGATCATGTCCAACGCCCTTTTATGCGTGACGGTAACGGGCTTAGCGGTAGGCTGGGCGGCATTTCTTCTGGGTCGTCCGCTTCTCGGCATCTACTCGGAAACATCAGAAGTAGTTGACGCGGGAATGGTGAGAATGTCTGTTATCTGCACCACCTATGCTATATGCGGTATGATGGACGTTATGGTGGGAATGCTGAGAGGTCTGGGCTATGCCATTATGCCTATGATAGTGTCGCTTCTTGGTGCCTGCGGACTTCGTATTCTCTGGATAGCGACTATTTTCCAAATACCAGATTATCACATTGTAAATACCATATACCTTTCCTATCCTATCAGCTGGGCGATCACATTGCTGGCACATATAACCTGCTTTGCAGTAATATGGCATAAAATAAAAAAACAGCATCCCGATTGTTTTCCAAAGAAAACAAAAAGGGCGGTATAACAGAAAATCTAATATAATAAACCCCAAAGCAGTTTTCAAAGATGCTTTGGGGTTTGTTATCATACCTTGTATTGTTCCGCTTCTGCATTCAACCAATCAAGGCAGCCATTTATCCTATCATAAGATTCATTGGACTGCCCCCACCAATCCCACTGAGAATTTTTCATTTTCTCCAAAACCGCAGGCTTAAAAACCTTTTTAAGTCTGAAATTACAAACATATTTCCTTGCGATCACGATCTCAATATACTTTGAAGAACGACGGGGCAAACCGATAACAAGTATATTTTCGTGCGCCATTCCACCGTACACAAGGTTAATATACACCTTGGCTCCGGGACGGAATTGCTTGTTTCCGTACTTGATAATATGCTCCTCGCCGTGCTTGTGAGCATCAACTATATTTCCCACAAGACACCACTGCCATTCCTGCTCCCGGGTTGTATTGCTTTCATTTTCCATAAAACTCTTTACTCACTTTTACCCATATTGCCTCTATTTTCAAAATAGATCTCGGTAAACACGGAAAAAAGCGCCTGCTTGTCCTCGCCTGTCAGTCCGTCACCCGAAAACAGCTCCTTTGAACGTGTCAGCAGATCCATAGCCTTGTCAATATCAGTACTTTTTTCGGAAGCATTATAGAAGAATGTTTCAATATTGTCAAGCACTAAATTCTGATTATCGTCAAAGAGAAAATCCGAGGTAACGCCAAGCTCCTTTTCGATCTTCTCCAACACTTGCTTTTTGGGTCGCCTTGATCCTGCTAAGTAGTTCGCCAAGGCGCGGTATGTTATATCCAGCTTATCTGCAAACTCGGTTTTTTTATAGCCCTTTCTGTGCAGAAGAATTTCTATCTTGTTTTTAAAAGTCAAAACGGTCAACCTCCCTCGCTTTTGCTGTTCATTATATATTATATAGGTGAACGCATTTTCAGTCAATAACATTTCAGAAAAATTCACAAAATACAAAAATATTCGGTAAATATACATAAAATCCCGTATAATATACATTTATCTGCATAAAATCCCTTGACAAAGGGAAAAATCGAGGTATAATATAGATATAGTAAAAAATGAACAAAAGAATTTTTTTGAAAGGACAGATAAAAATGGCAAAAGAAATTAAAAAAGTAGTATTGGCTTATTCGGGAGGACTTGACACATCCATTATTATCCCCTGGCTCCACGAGACCTATCCTGGCTGCGAGGTTATCTGCGTTGCGGGAAACGTAGGACAGGATTCCGAGATCGTTGGACTTGAAGAGAGAGCTAAAAAGACAGGGGCTTCCAAGCTTTACATAGAGGATATCCAAGATGAATTCGTAAACGATTTTATTTTCCCCACGCTTAAGGCCGGAGCAAAGTACGAGGGCTATCTCTTAGGCACTTCCTTTGCAAGACCTCCTATCGCAAAGCGCCTTGTGGAGATCGCAAAGAAGGAGGGCGCAGACGCTATCTGTCACGGCTGCACCGGCAAGGGAAACGATCAGGTGCGTTTTGAGCTTACAATAAAGGCGCTTGCTCCCGAAATTCAGATAATTGCCCCCTGGAGGATATGGGACATCAAGTCTCGTGATCAGGAGATCGAGTACGCAGAAGCTCACAATGTACCTATCAAGATCACCAGAGAGACCAACTATTCCAAGGATATGAACCTTTGGCATCTTTCACATGAGGGTCTTGACCTTGAAGATCCCGCAAACGAACCCCAGTACAATAAGCCCGGATTTTTGGAATTGGGCGTATCTCCCGAACAGGCTCCCGATAAGCCTACTTATGTTACCATAAGCTTTGAAAAGGGAATCCCTGTAGCTTTGGACGGAGAAAAGCTGGACGGCGTGACCCTTATCAAAAAGCTCAACAAGCTGGGCGGCGATAACGGTATCGGCTTGTTTGACGTTGTAGAAAACCGTCTTGTGGGAATGAAGTCAAGAGGCGTGTATGAGACCCCCGGCGGCACGATCCTGTATCACGCTCACGAGGTTTTAGAAACGATTTGTCTTGATAAGGAAACACAGCATTACAAAGCAGGACTTGCGCAGAAATACGCCGACCTGGTTTACAACGGACAGTGGTACACACCTTTAAGAGAGGCTATGGACGCTTTTGTGGACAAAACACAGGAGACATGCACAGGCGAAGTTAAGCTTAAGCTGTACAAGGGTAATATCATAAACGCAGGCGTTACCTCTCCCTATACTCTTTACAGTGAGGATTTTGCTTCTTTCGGCGAGGACGACGTTTACGACCAGAAGGACAGCGCAGGCTTTATCAATCTCTTCGGCTTGCCTATTAAGGTCAAGGCTTTGTTGGACGAGGAAAGAAAGAATAAATAATTCAATAACCGTAATCTGTTACGGAGATGTTCTCCGTAACAGTTTATGTTATTTTAGGATACGAATAATTAAGGAGATACAATATGTCAAAACCAATGTGGGCAGGAAGATTTTCCAAAGAGGTAGACAGCAAGGTAAACGCCTTCAACTCCTCAATTTCCTTTGACGGAAGAATGTACAGACACGACATTATGGGCAGTATCGCTCATGCCACTATGCTAGGCAAGTGCGGAATAATTTCAAAAGAGGACAGCGAAACACTTGTAAACGAGCTTGAAAAGGTATTGGATGATATAGAAAGCGGCGAGCTTCAGCTTGATATGAATGCCGAGGACATTCATATGTTCATAGAGTCCGTACTCACCGAACGTCTTGGAGAGGTGGGAAAAAGGCTTCATACCGCCCGTTCAAGAAACGATCAGGTGGCTTTGGATATCAGACTTTATCTGCGCGGTGAAGTGTATGAAATAAGAGCTTTGGTTGACAAACTGATAAACGTTTTATGCGATCTTGCGGAAAAGCACACAGATACCATAATGCCGGGCTACACCCATTTGCAGAGAGCCCAGCCTATTACTTTCGGGCATCACCTTATGGCGTATGCCCAGATGCTTTTGCGTGACAGGGATCGTCTTGAAGATACTGTAGCGCGTATACGTGAAAATCCTTTGGGAAGCGGCGCTTTGGCAGGAACCACCTATCCCATTGACAGAGATATGGTAACGGAGCTGCTGAGAGATAACCGAACTATGGTGAATTCCTTGGATGGAGTTTCAGACAGGGATTTCTGTATAGAGCTTGCAAGTACCATTTCAATTATTATGATGCACCTTTCAAGATTTTCCGAGGAAATAATTCTGTGGTGCAGCTGGGAGTTTAAGTTTATCGAGCTTGACGATGCCTTTGCCACAGGTTCCAGCATAATGCCACAGAAGAAAAACCCTGATATTGCTGAGCTTGTAAGGGGAAAATGCGCCCGTGTCATCGGCGACAATATGACCCTGCTCACTATGATGAAAGGATTGCCGCTTGCTTACAACAAGGATATGCAGGAGGATAAGGAAGCGATATTTGACGCAGTGGACACCGTTAAGCTTTGTATGTCCACCTTTATCCCAATGCTTGAAACTATGACAGTTTATAAGGACAATATGAGAAAGGCGGCAGCTAAGGGCTTTATCAACGCCACCGACTGTGCTGACTATCTTGTGAAAAAGGGTATGGCGTTCAGAGATGCATACAAGATCACAGGAGGACTTGTGGCGCTTTGTATCGAAAAGGACACCGATCTGGAGCATTTGCCATTGGAAGATTACAAGAGCAGGTGTGAACTGTTTGATAATGACGTTTATCAGGCTATCAGCCTTGATACATGCGTTAATATGAGAAATTCAAAGGGAGGTCCTTCGCCCGAGAGCGTTAAGGAGCAGATATGGTATACACGGAACAGAATTACCTACCCAGGGAGGTATACGACCGTAGCACACAATATTTCTGAGGAGTGATAGGGTTTGACACTTTACCATGATGTGGTTGATAGGCTTGTCAAAAAAACCTGTGAGGTTTTCGGCGGAAAGCTTACAGGGGTTTATTTGCACGGGTCAATGGCTATGGGGTGTTTTAATCCTCATAAAAGCGATATTGATATAATTGTTGTGATAAACAGCGGTATTTCCGATTTGCAGAAGCTTGAGTTTATGCGGGAAATCGTGGAACTGAAAGACACTGCACCTGCTAAAGGTATTGAGATAAGCGTTGTTAAGGGAGAATACTGCAAGCCATTTGTTTATCCCACTCCTTATGAGCTGCATTTTTCACCTGCACATTTGGAGCGGTACAAACATTCTCCCGAAACTTATATTTGGGAAATGAAGGGGACAGATAAGGATCTGGCGGCACATTTCACAGTTATAAATAATTACGGCAAGGTGCTTTACGGAGAGAAAATCAGCGAGGTTTTCGGCAAGGTGCCAAAGATGGATTATATTGACAGTATTTATTTTGATGTTCAAAATGCCATTTCCGATATTGCGGACGATCCGATTTATGTTACTCTAAATTTATGTCGGGTGTTGGCTTTTTTAAGGTCGGGCAGATGTCTTTCCAAGCTTGACGGCGGTCGGTGGGGAATAGATAATTTGGATTTCGGGCTCGATGTTATTTCAAAGGCAACGGAATGTTATCAATCACAGGAAGAAATAACCGCCGATATAAAAACCGAGAATTTTGTAAAACAAATGCTTGCGCTGATTTGTGCGGAAATAGAGAAATTGGCATAAGCAAGAATGATTTTTGAGGATGTCATTTATGGATCACATTTATTTATACGGAATGGTAATGTCCACCGAAGCATTTTTATTAAAGGGAAATTTTCCCTCTGCTGACGGTTATGGAGAAATAAAGGAAAAATATCACCACATCGGCGGAGAAACGGGAACTGCCGCAGCAGTATTGGCATCCTTAGGCTGTAAACTGAAAATAGGAGGCAGTCACATAGGAAATAACAACCGTGAAATAATAAGAGGTTATTTTTCCGATAAAAATGTCGATATGTCGGAGCTTGCCGACGAGGATTTCGACGGTATAGTCGATTATGTTATAATTGACAAGGATACAAGAACCTGTTTCGGCGAGTGGGAAAAGCATTATGGGCGAAAAGAACCCTTTTACGATCCGCCCTCCGAGGAAGGAATAAAAAATGCAGTTTGCTGTGGTATTGACCCCTTTTTCTGCTGTGATAGATCGGTTGAGCTTTGTCGAAAGTACAACAAGCCCTTTGCAACTATCGACTGCAATCATGACAGCGTGATGAATAAATACTGCGCCGTAAATGCTATATCACATCAGTATCTGGAGGGGCACTATCCCGATAAAAGCTTTGAGGAGCTGTTCAAATTGTACACTGACAACACCGACGGTCTTGTTATCTTCACCCGCGGCGAAAAAGAAGTTATGTACGGCAGAAAGGGACAGCCGCCCAAATATTTCAAGCCCTATTCCCTTGATGTGGTTTCCACCTTGGGTGCGGGGGACAGCTTTAAGGCGGGAACGATATACGCTCTTTACAACAAAATGAGCGATGACGACATTGTGAAATATGCCTGCGCAGTGGCGGGAATTGCCTGCACAAAATTCCCCATACCAAAAAATCCTCCTCTTTTATCGGAGGTCAAGGCGTTGACGGAAGGAGAGTAAAATTGACTAAGATTTTTATTGACGGAAAAGAGGGCACTACGGGTCTTAAGATCTTCGAGAGATTTAAGGATTGCAGCGACCTTGAAATACTTACTATTGACGACGATAAGCGCAAGGACATCAACGAGCGCAAAAAAATGATAAACTCCTCAGACATCACATTTTTGTGCCTGCCCGATACTGCGGCTATCGAAGCGGTCTCCCTGGCAGAAAACCCCGATGTAAGGATAATCGACGCGTCTACCGCTCACAGAACAAACCCCGACTGGGCTTACGGCTTTCCTGAGCTGTCGGTGAAGCATAGAGAAAAGATAAAAAATTCTAAGCGTGTGGCTGTTCCGGGCTGTTATGCCGGCGGCTTTATCTCTTTAGTCTATCCTCTTGTGACAAATGATTTTATCGCTGCCGATTATCCTGTCACCTGCTACGCCCTTTCGGGCTACAGCGGAGCGGGAAAAAAGGCTATTGCTGTATATGAGGGGGAAAACAAGCCTTATGAATTCAACAGTCCAAGACAGTACGCCCTGACCCAGCAGCACAAGCACCTT
>JAAVIE010000134.1 GCA_014799325.1 Oscillospiraceae bacterium | reverse complement strand
TTATAATGTATTCTACAAGAGAACCGATGAGGACGAATATCGAAAGATCGAAGGCGTTACAGTCAACGCTTATACTATTACCGAATTAGAGGATAAGACCGAGTACACTGTTTATGTAACAGGCGTTAATGAGATCGGCGAAAGCGGCGCTTCCCTTTCCGCTGTTGCAACTACCACCGATCTTGAACCTGCAAATGTTCCTAAGTACAACCTTATCAACTACAGCGATCCCGGAGAGGTTTCCGAGCATATTATAGGCGCTTGGTACAACAACGGCTCTATGGTGGACAGTGAGCTTGATACCACAGGCAAGACCGCTTGGGGCACCGTTGACAACGATCCCCTGTCCTACTTCCTGCTGAAGTCTTGGGACGGCGGTGGCTTCAACAACCTCGGCAGCAACGGTCTGTTCTATGAATTTGACGAGGAATACACCATTCAGAAGATAGCTTTGCAAGAGATTACTCCTCTTGACCTTGGCTACTTCTACACCAAGATCAACTACTGGGATAAGGACGGCAATCTTACCAGCCTTGGCAGAAATGCGGCTTCCATTCAGAAAAAGACCGACAAGGACGGCAGACCTTACTACCTTATCACATTGCCCGCAAAGGCTCAGATAAAGAAGATCCAGATAGGTCTTGCACGTTACCTGGCTTCAGGCAATATCAATGTTTCCGAGGTTTATTTCTATCACTATGATACCATTGGTGAAGAAATTTACGCTCTCTTTGAGGACGATCTTCATACTACTTTAAAGAGCGGCGTTACCCAAAAGGATATTGACGCTCTCAGAGAACGTCTTAACACTCCCGATGAGATCAGCGGCGAGCTTAACCCCGATCTGGCTGTCTGGGAAAGAGAGCTGAAAAACGCAGAAGATGTTTTAAACAACAAGGATCTTCGTCCTACTTTGGAGATCCACACAGGCATAAGCACTTATGATACAGGCAGAGGCTTTGGCGGAATCAACGCTTGGCAGCCTATCGGCATCACAGCAGACGCAGGCAGCAGCGTTACCGTTTATGTAGGTCACAGCAGCAAGAAGTCGGGTGAGAACACCAACCTGCAGCTTGTTACTACACAGTATCACTCAGAATCCAGCCCAATGTTCAAGGTAGTGGCTACCCTTAAAACAGGCGTAAACGTTATAGATATTCCCAAGCTCTGGACTACCGACGCGGAAAGCGGCGGAGCACTCTACATTCAGTACACAGGCAACAACGCCAATGAGCGTTACGCAGTCCGTGTAAGCGGCGGAAACGCTATTCTCGTTCTTGACCTTTACAAGGTAACAGACGAGGCTGAAAGGTTAGAACGCACCGAGGCGTTTATTTCCGAACTGACCGCTTATGTAAACAATATGGAAGAATTACATAACGAGGTTCACGCAAATTCCGACAACAAGAACGTCAACAAGTACGAATACAACGATCATAACTGCGTTTTAGGCGCTGCGGACATTATGCTTGACACCATGATGTACTCCCTCCCTGCCAAGAGGATCGTTGCAGGCGCAGGTTCCGGTACAGTTCAGCAGAAGGCTGAAAGAATGCTGAAATCCTTTGAGGCTATGGAAGATATGATGTATCTCTTCTATCAGCATAAGGGACTTAACGCAAACGCAGAAAAGGACATTGACAGAATTCCCAAAGGACATCTGAATATCCGTTATCAAAGAATGTTCGCAGGTGCGTTTATGTACGCTTCGGGCAACCACATCGGTATTGAGTGGAACGAATGCGCGGGTATGGTCAACTGCGGTTCCCTTGTTTCCGACGAGGACGGCAGATATGTAAGCGGTAACTATTTCGGCTGGGGTATTGCTCATGAGATAGGACACTGCATCAATCAGGGCAGCTATGCAGTTGCAGAGATCACCAACAACTATTTCGCACAGCTGGCACAGGCTAAGGATTCCAACTCGGGCATGAGATTCACCTATAAGAATATTTATGACAAGGTGACCTCGGGCACAGTAGGAAACTGCTCCAATATCGCTACACAGCTTGGTATGTATTGGCAGCTCCACTTGGCTTATGACAACTGCTACAACTACAAGACCTTTGAAGATCCCACTGAACAGTTCAACAATCTGTTCTATGCAAGAGTTGATACTTATTCACGCACTCCCGCCCTTGCTCCCGCTCCCAACGGAATTGCACTTACATTGAGCGGCGGCACCGATCAGGTTCTTATGCGTCTTGCCTGCGCGGCGGCCGAAAAGAATATCCTTACATTCTTTGAGCGTTGGGGCAAGGTTCCCGACAGCGGCACTATTGAGTATGCAGAGCAGTTTGAAGAAGAAACAAGAGCTATCTACTATGTAGATGACAATTCCAAGGTTTACCGCATTGAGAATCCCAACGGCGGCGTTTTAGGTACAGAGGGCAACGTTGCTGCGGTAGGCGATGATACTACAGCAAAGCTGGCTTCTCCCACCTCTAACCAGGTAAACTTCACTCTTACTTCTCAGAATATTCCCGAAGAGGATATTTTGGGTTATGAGATAGTACGCTGCACCACTTCCGGCGGTGTTGTTACCAAGGAAGCTGTTGGCTTCTCCACTTCAAGCACTTACACCGACTATGTGGCTACTCTCAATAACCGTGTTGTTACTTATGAAGTAACGCTTATCGACAAGTATCTCAACCGCTCCGAGGTCAAGGTTCTTGAACCTATCAAGATCTGCACCGACGGCAGCGTTGACAAGACCAACTGGACACTTTCCTATAACGATATTAAGGCGCTTAATCCCTCCGCTTCCGTTATCGGCGATGATAATTCACCTTGCGAGCCTGTTGCCGAGGACGCTATCTATGAGATCTCCGACGGAAATGACAACACGGTTTACACAGCAACTATCGGTGAAAATGCCGAGATCCTTGTAGAGTTCAACAAGAAGCTGACTATTTCGGGCTTTAAGTACAAAGCAGGGGACGAAAACCCAATCGGCGAGTACATTATAATGGCTAAGGACGACACAGGCGCTTGGGTAGAGGCTGCTAAAGGCACCTTCGGCGGAGATAAGTCCATTTACTTCTCCAACGAAGAAGGCAAGTATGTAAGCACATACAAGACCGACGCTGTTAAGCTGGTTATTCCCGACCAGGCAGGTAATACCGTTTCCATTGCCGAGATCGACGTTCTTGGCGTAACAGGCGACAATGTTGATTTCAGAGGAACAAGTGACGGCGTTCCCGCAGTAGGCATTCTCTCCGAAAGCTATCAGTACGCAGAGGGTGACGAATATGTGATCCCCGAAGGCTCTGTAGTATTTATCGGCGCATACAAGGGCAATCCCGCTTACAACGTAGTTCTCCTTTATGACGACAAGGGCAATATCGTTGGCGGATTTGACGCTGACGGCAACCTGAGAGCGCAGCAGATAATCCTTGCGGACGTTCCCAAAACAGGCAATATTCAGGACGTTTCCGACGGCACATGGATCTATTGGATCGAGCCCGATGCTGACTTTGACATCAGCGCTCTTGGCAAGGTAAGAGCAGAGCTTTACAGAGTAAACAGCGCTCTCACCAACGAGGGACAGAGAATGGTCAGCGACTCCCTCTTTATTGATATTCCCGATACACTTCCCGGTGTTTCATTAAAGGATAATCACTAATACTTGCGGGAAAGGAGTATATTATGAATAACGCTTTTACAAGAAAATTCAAGGCGATCGCTGCGGTTGTCACCGCCGCAGTGATGAGCCTGTCGGGTTCGGTTTTTGCAGATACTGCTGCAATTGCGGAAAATGCCGAGCTTAAGGCAAAGGCTGACAAGGCAGATGTAGTTCTTACCCTGCCCCAGGCTGCAGCAGAGGGTGTTTCCTCCGTGCAAGTGAGCCTGAATATCACCGTAAATACAGACAATGCGGAGATCACCTTTGTTCCCAACGAAAAGCTGGGCGCGAAAATTCAGGAAAGCCGCTATCACAAGGACACAGGGGTGCTTAATATCTACGCAGCAGGCACTTCCCCGCTTTTTGACAAGGCAGATCCCACAATAACCTTAGGCTATGTCTTGATCACCTCCAACGCACCTAAGGGCGCGGCGGCTAATGTGGCTTTTGCAAAGGGCTCGCTGAAATATGTAAGAGGCAATACCCTTGAAACTTATGATAATGACCTGAACTATTCCGATACCGTAAAGATTATGGTAGGCGAGGGCGGCGAGGAAGAACCTCCCGTTATCCCCGATGATCCGGATGATCCCGGCGATGACGAAAAAGATCCTCCCGAAACACAGGATCCTAATCCTCCCGTTGATCCTCCAAGCGGCGATCAGCCCCAGCCCGCAGAATTAGACGAGCTGAAAAGCGTTCTGGCGACCGCTGAAAGCTACAAGGCTGAGGATTACACAGAAGAAAGCTTTAAGATATTGCAGGACGCTATCGCTCACGCTAAGGAAGTTATAAACAGCACAAGTCCTACTGCTGAGGAGATCGAAGAAGCCCGTATGCTTTTAGAAAATGCAATAGGTACGCTGGTTAAGAAGGGCGAACAGCCCGGAGGAGACGGAGACGATAACGGTTCTTCTTCAAACGGCGGCGATTCCCAGAACGGAGGAAGTAATTCCTCCGAAAACGGAAACGGCTCTTCCTCCAACGATAATGACGATAACAACAGCAATAACGACGGAAACACAGGCAGCGGAAATGATGACGATAACTCAAAGAACCCTGCCAACGGCGATCCTAACACCGATAAGGACGGATTCAATCCTCTGATCGTTATACTGATCGCAACAGGTGTTATTGTAGCAGGCTTAGGTGTTGCTATTGCCATTACTCTCAATAAGAATAAGGCTGGCGGCAAGCATAGCAAATAATTCCACAAAATATAAAAAATCCTTGTGTTTTGATTGCACAAGGATTTTTTATTTGGTATAATTGTCATTCTTCCATTTGCTTTGAAAAATACATAGCGGCTGCCTGCACAAGGGCAGTCTGCTCGGGAGTGGCGTACTCAGTTCCCTCTCCTTGAAGCATCATGACAGCGCCGTTGACGTCGCCCTGGGAGATAATGGGGGCGCACACTATGGCGCACTTGTTGACTCCCTCAATGGGCATCAGCTTGTTGTCCTCGTAGGAGCGGTAGATGTGGCTTTTGCGCTGTTCTATGAGATCTTCAAGAGAGCCCGAGACCCTGCGCTCCAGGACTTCCTTTTTCTGCATTCCTGATACTGCGATAATATGGTCGCGGTCGCTTATGGCTGCGGGACAGCCGCCGATCTTTGACAGTACCTCCGCATATTGGGAAGCGGTGGAGGATATTTCACCGATTGGCGAATATTTTTTGAAAATTACCTCGCCCTCGGAGTTGGTAAATATTTCCAGGGGGTCTCCCTCGCGTATTCTCATAGTTCTGCGTATCTCCTTGGGTATGACTACGCGTCCTAAATCATCTATTCTTCTAACAATTCCTGTTGCTTTCATATTACAAAGTTCATTCCTTTCATTTCACATTAAGACGGCATTGCAAATTTTAGAACTTGTTCCAATAGGAGTGGTGTGCGGATTTTCGAGCATAATTTTGTCGATGACAAGGCGAATTTTCGCAGGCGGGCTGTCGCCCGTCAATGATTTTTAACACACGATGTGTTAGTTATTCGCCCAAGGTCGGCGCACGGATGCGCCGACAGCAAAGCGAATGACCTAACGCAAGTCAGCGGCAAAATTTGCCGAAAAGACGTGCGCCAATCCTATTGGAACACGTTCTTATATAGCAAATTTGTCAATACTCTGCCTTAATATTCTTTGCAGAGGTTTGGAATTTATTCCAACGTATATAAAAAGAGACTGTAAAAAAATGTACTTGTTTTTTTACAGTCCTTTTTATTCACTTTTTAACTATTGCTCGTTATAGTAATCTATTCCGCGGTCGGGCAGGAAATATGTTCTGATATAGCCGTCGGTGGAAACCACTACAAATTCATTGGTTGCTTCGATGTAGTAAACATCGTCGCCGTCCTCGGCTTCGGTCTTATGTAAGGCTTCGGGGTTATTTACTACCTTTGATGCGGCTTTTTCGTACTCTTCTGCGGAAGAAAAGTCCATGTCCTTGCCGTGCTTATCGTAGTGCTGGTTTAGCAGGTTTTTATTGCGGAATTTGTATTCTGTTTCCTGGGGAGGTTCAGTAGCGTTGGCTTCTGTGCTTTCTGCTGTTGCTTCAATAGTTTCCTCTGTTGCTTGCTCTGTTTCGGATCCGGTCGATTGGGTAGTGTCGGTTATTTCTGCGGCTGTGGTCGTTATGCTGTTGTCTGTATTTTGCAGCTGATCTTCCTCACTGTCAAAGAATCCTATGAGATAGAGGAAAATAAATGCGATAATGCCCAAAACACACAGCAGGATTATCCCGCCTGTTTTTTTCTTATCCATTTTTTGTGTTCCTTTCATTTATGAAATAAGGGACTGTAAAAGGAACAGCCCCTTAATAAAATTATTCAACAGACACGATATAGTAGTAAATAGGCTGTCCGCCGTTTACCAGCACGATTTCCAGATCGCTGTCAAGCTTGGATTTAAGCGTTTCATAGGCTTGCTGTGCCGCATCGTCGGTAACGTCCGAGCCGTAGATAACTGTAATGTAGGAAGAATCACTGTTCAAAAGCTTTTTGGTTATCTTGATAAGCGCCTTGGTGAGATCTCTTTCCACAAATGCCAGCTTGCCGTTTTCCATAGCCAGAATGTCGCCCTGTCTTATCTTCTTGTCGTCAAACTCACTGTCGCGAACCGCAAAGGTTATGGAGCCTGTGCCCACATTATCCAAAGCGGCAGTCATATTTACGCTGTTTTCGTTTACATCACAGGAGGAGTCAAAGGAGATCATGGCGGAAATACCCTGGGGCACTGTCCTTGACTGCAAAACAATGACCTTTCTGTCGGTAACAAGCTTTACTGCCTGCTCTGCCGCCATTATGATATTCTTATTGTTGGGAAGAACAAAAACGTTTCTGGCGGGAGTAGCCAAAATTGCCTCAATTATATCCTCAGTGGAGGGGTTGGAGGTCTGACCGCCCCTTACTATGCTGTCAACGCCAAGATCGGTGAAGATAGCCTCAAGTCCTGGACCGTTGACCACCGATACAAAGCCGTATTCCTTTTCGGGCTTAACAGGCTGCGCCTTTTGCTTTTTCGCCATTTCCACCTTTTTTTCCTGAGTTTTGTGCTGTTCCTTCATATTCTCTATTTTGAGATTTATGAGAGAGCCGAAAAGCAGTCCTTCTTCAAGAGCCTTTCCGGGGTGTTCGGTGTGAACATGGACTTTTATTATATCGTCATCATCAACTACCACAACGCAGTCGCCTATGGATTCCAAGTATGCCCGAAGCAGCTTGGGATCCTTGCAGTCTGATTTTTTCTGTACTATAAATTCGGTGCAGTAGGTAAATTCTATATCCGCCTTTACGCTGCCTGCGGCGTTGGTGATAACGGGCCTTGTTTCCGATTGGCTTTCTTCGGCAGATGCTATTATTTCCCCGCCCTCGATGACTTGGAGCATTCCCTGCATTATCACTAAAAAGCCCATTCCGCCTGCGTCAACTACGCCTGCTTTTTTCAAAACGGGTAAAAGCTCGGGAGTTTTGTCCAAAGCGGTTTTGGCGGTTTCGGTAATGGTTTTGAAAATTTCCGCGGGGTCGTCCGTCTCCTCGGCTTTTTTTGCTGCCGCTTCCGACGCTTCTCTTGCGACGGTGAGGATAGTGCCCTCGGTGGGCTTCATTACCGACTTATAGGCTGCGGTAACGCCCATTCCCAAAGCAGCTGCTATGTCCCTTCCGGTAGCTGTGGTTTTTCCCGACAAGCCCTTGGAAAGTCCTCTGAACAGGATCGACAGGATAACGCCGGAGTTTCCTCTTGCCCCTCTGAGCATAGCGGAGGCGACGGTCTCGGCTACCGAACCCGCAGTAACTCCGTCATTCATCAGCTTTAATTCGGGCATGGCGTTTTTTATGGTCATGGACATATTGGTGCCTGTGTCGCCGTCGGGTACGGGGAACACGTTCAGCTCGTCCACCATGCTTTTGTTGTTGACTATGTTGTTTGCTCCAGAGATCATGGCATCACGGAGCATTTTTCCGCTTACTTCCAAAATAATTACTCCCTCAGACTGTGATTGATTTTATACCGTCCACATAAACGTTGACGGATTCTACGCTTATATCTGTCTCTTCCTCAATGACATAAGCGATCTTATGCTGTATACTTTTGACTATTGACGAGATGTTAAGACCATACATAACGGTGATGTGGAGATCCACCCGAAGCTTGCCCCTGACAGATCTTACCGAAACGCCCTTATCAACCATTTTCTTCTTTCTTAAAATAGAAATGGTGTCAAATAACGTCTGCTTTGGCGAACATGCGTTGGTGTCCGCCACGCCGAAGCAGTCGGTGAGCGTTCCCCCGATGAGCTGGGAAAAAAACTGCTTGGATATGTTTATCTCGCCTAAATGATCTCGGATAAGTACCATTTTGTTCCTCCATTAAAATTTAATAAAGGTAATATATTATTTTAGCATATTTTTCAGAATTTTTCAAGGGTTATTGAAAGATTTGTTTTGTCGGCTTTATCGGCGTTTACAGGTTCTGTGACAATTCTTACGGGATAATCCAGCTTGTCTGCGGCAGATAAAGCGGTTTTTCTTTCGGAGAAAATACCGTAGACCGCGCTTCCGCTGCCGCTTAGTGCAGCCCCCAAAGCCCCTGCGTTTGTTAAAGCTTGTTTTATTTCCTCCATTGCTTGAACGTTGTCTAAGAGTTCAAAAATGTTGTAAAGCTCCCCTGCCGCTTCGGTCAAATTGCCATTTTTAAGGGCGTTTAACAGCTTTTCGGGCTCAGGTCTTGCCTTTATGGGATTTTTGTCGTACTGACCGTAAGCCAGGGCTGTGTTGTTGGAGAAATCGGGCTTTACTATCAGCAGAGAACAGTTTTCAATGCCCCTTATGTCGGTCATTTGCTCCCCTATACCTTTGCAGTAGGCGCAATTTCCTCTTATGCAAAATGGCACGTCCGCCCCTAAAGCCGCTCCCATTTCTTCAAGCGACCTTTGGGAGAAAGGCTTTCCGCAAAGCCTGTTTAAGCCCACAAGAACTGCCGCGCCGTCGGTACTGCTTCCCCCAAGTCCTGCCATAACAGGGATACTCTTTTTGATTTCAACTTTTACCTTGCCTGCTGTTCCTGTGTTGCTCAAAAATAGTTTGGCGGCTTTATGAGCAATGTTTTTTTCATTGCAGGGTATCTGCGGATCGTCACAAGCTATCTCTATAACGGTCTCGGCGGCTTCTTCAAAAGAAACCGTTACATCATCATGCAAAGCTATCTGCTGCATTACATTGTTCAGAGAGTGGTAGCCATTTGGCAAGGTTCCCGTAATGTCAAGAAAAAGATTTATTTTCGCATAAGCGGGCAAGGTGACAGTATCGGACATCACAATTCCTCCAAAAATTCCTTGATCCTCTCCAAAGCGGTGTTAAGATGCGCCAGGGAGTATGCGTAGCTGACTCTTACAAAGCCCTCGCCGCTTTCTCCGAATGCGTCTCCGGGAACGATGGCCACCTTTTTGGATTGAAGCAAGCGTGTGCAGAATTCCTGCGAGGACAATCCCGTGGAACGTATGCAGGGGAAAGCGTAGAATGCTCCCTCCGGTTCAAAGCAGGTCAGTCCCAAATCGTTAAAGCCCTTTACCACAAATCTGCGGCGGGCGTTGTACTCGTCCTTCATTCGCCTTACGTCCTCCTCGCACTCCGTCATGGCGGCAATGGCGGCATATTGGCTGGTGGTGGGACTGCACATAATAGCATATTGGTGTATTTTCAGCATTTGGGTGGTTATGGGCTTTGGCGCGGCAAAATATCCCATACGCCAGCCTGTCATAGAAAATGCCTTTGAAAAGCCGTTTATAACTATTGTTCTCTCGCGCATTCCCTCTATTTCGGCAATGGAAACGTGGCGTTCGTCGCAATATGTCAGCTCGCTGTATATTTCATCGGAAATTACAAAAATGTCCTTATCCCTTATTACGTCGGCGATCTCCTCAAGCTCCTTACGGTGCATTACCGCCCCTGTGGGATTATTGGGGAAAGGCAGCACCAAAGCTTTTGTCTTGTGTGTGATCTTCTCTGCCAAGTCTTTCGCCGTCAGCTTGAAATTATCCTCAACCTTGGTTTCCACTACAACAGGCACTCCCCCAGCCATACTTACAAGGGGACAGTAGCACACAAAGCTGGGTTCTGGCACAATGACCTCGTCTCCGGGATTAAGGATCGCTCTGAATGCGCAGTCTATGGCTTCCGAGCCGCCTACGGTCACTATGATCTCGCTTTTGGGATCGTAGGAAACTCCTATTTTTCTGTTGATATAGTCAGCGATGACCTCTCTCAGCTGTACAAGCCCTGCATTGGCTGTATAGGCGGTCTTACCCTTTTCAAGGTTTTTTATGGCTTCCTTGCGGATAGCCCAAGGGGTCTTGAAATCGGGCTCTCCTACGGAAAGAGAAATAACGTTGTCAACGGTGGAGGCAATGTCGAAAAATTTTCTTATGCCCGAAAATTTTATATCCTGCACATTTTGAGAAAGCAGCTTGTCATAATCCATCACGGCGATACAAGGCTCCTTTCGTCAGCATCGTCTCCCGAAAAGTTCACGCCCTTTTCCTTATATCTCTGGAGGATAAAGTGGGTGGTGGTAGACAGAACTCCGTCGAGAGTTGCAAGGCGTTCCGAAACGAACATAGCTATGTCGCGGAGCCGCTTGCCTCTGATAGTAACGGCAAGATCAAAGCCGCCGCTCATAAGCTGTACGGTGTCCACTTCCTCGTATTGAGCGATAGCCTTTGCTACATCGTCGTAGCCGCATTCGGCCTGGGGAGAAACTCTCAGCTCTATCAGGGCAGTAACTGCGTTTTTATCGTATTTTTCTTCGTTGATAATGGCGGAATAGCCTATGATCATTCCGTCCTCTTCAAGCTTTCTGATCTCCTCCGCAACTGCCCGGGGAGTGGTGCCTAAGATCGCCGCCAGCTGGTCGTTGGACATTCTGGCGTTTTCCCTTAATAAATCGACTAAGGTTTTCATTTTGTGTTCCTTTCTTAATTATATTTTTATTGGGGTCGGTTTTCTGTGGTCGTAATAATATATTTTATCAAATCCGCATTTTTTGGCGAGAGAAATGCCCTCGGCTATTCCCTTTCCAAGATCGGCGGTGCAGTGGGCGTCGGAGCCTATTGTCAATATCTCGCCGCCCAACTTTTTGTAAAGGCTTATATAATGCTCGTCAGGCAGCGTTACGCCGATCTTTTGACGAAGCCCCGAGGTGTTTATTTCAATGCCCATTCCCTTTTGTATAAGGGTCTTGAATATTTTCTCAATAATGGCTTCATATCGGCTCATATCGATCTTTATTCCGAAATCTCCTGCTATGTAGCGGAGAGGATAGGTCAAATGCCCCAAAACATCAAACTTGCCCCATTCTGCCATTTCAAGAAGTTCTTCAAAGTAAAGATTTAGCACATAATGCGGGTCAACTTTTTTATAATCCAAGAAATAAAAGTCGTCCCAGCCTTTCACCATGTGGCAGGAGCCTATTATAAACTCATAGTCGTAGCTGTCCAACATTCTTTGGGTAAGGGCATAGTCGTGAACAGGCTGCCCAAGCTCAACACCGTAGTGTATATCAAGTCTGCCCTTGTATTCCTCAATAAGGGAAGGAAGAAGCAGGGACGACTGCTTCACAGGCTCTTCGTATAAAAATTCGGGATCGTAAAACTTGTTGATCTCAAGGTGATCCGTTATGGTGTAATGCTCTATTCCCAGCTCACAGGCTCGCTCTGCCATTTCCCGAAGGGTGTTTTTTCCGTCGGGTGATTGGGTGGAATGGTTGTGGCTGTCGGCGGGAATAATGTCTTTTCTTTCTTCAATCACTTCTGCGTTTTTCCTTTATAGAATTTATATACTTTATTATTTTATCATAAATGCAAAATTTTGTCTACCTAAATCTTTACATTTCCGAAAAAATTCGCTATAATGTATTTGTAAAATAATATTTTGAAAGGACAAAAATTTTATGAAAGCAGTAGTAGCGGTTATAGGAAAGGACACGGTAGGAATTTTAGCAAAGATAAGCGCCATTTGCGCCGCGGATAATGTCAACGTTATGGACGTTACCCAGACGATAATGCAGGATATGTTCGCCATGACTATGCTTATAGACATCTCCAAATGTACCGAGGAATACAGCGTTCTTGCGGATAAGCTGAAAAAAGCAGGCGAGGAAATGAATTTGCAGGTCCATGTTATGCACGAGGATATTTTTAATTCCATGCACCATGTTTGATAGAGTGCATTTTCGCACAACTGTCTTGATAGCACGAATTTCAAAGAATCATTTGAAACTGCATTTTTTTGCTTGAAAACCTGGACAAAAAAATACAGTTTCTCTGAGTTCAGAGTTTTTGCCCAGCTTTTCAAGCAAAAACTCTGAACTCAGTCAGATAATAAACTTTTTAAAATTTCCAAGTTTTTCAAGAAATTTTAAAAAGTTTATGGTTTTGAAATTCTTTTTAAATCAGCTAAATTATCACCAAGATAAAATACAAAACCACAAAACATACCAAGAAAGGAACATTGTATGGTTAGTACTAACGACATACTTGAAACTATAAAGATGATCCAGGAGGAAAATCTTGACATACGCACCATTACCATGGGAATTTCTCTCCTTGACTGTATAGACAGCGACATTGACAAAGCCTGCGATAAAGTCTATGAAAAGATAATGAGAGCGGCGGAAAACCACGTCAGAACAGGCGAGGAGATCGAAAAGCGGTATGGTATTCCCATTATCAACAAGCGCATTTCGGTAACCCCTATCGCCATGCTTGCCGCTACTGCTAAGGGCAGCCCTGTAAAATTCGCCAAGGCCTTGCAAAAAGCTGCCGAGGGTACGGGCGTAAACTATATCGGCGGTTATTCCGCTCTTGTGCATAAGGGATTTTCCGCGGGCGACAGGGAGCTTATCGAGTCTATCCCCGAGGCTCTTGCGGAGACATCAAACGTTTGTTCGTCGGTAAATATAGGCTCTACCCGGGCGGGTATCAACATGGACGCGGTAAAGCTTATGGGGCAGATAATCGTTGACAGTGCAAAGACTACCGCAAAGGATCACTGCTTTGGCGCCGCAAAGATAGTTGTTTTCTGCAACGCCGTTGAGGATAACCCCTTTATGGCAGGAGCTTTTCACGGTGTGGGAGAACCCGATACCGTTATAAATGTGGGCGTAAGCGGTCCGGGAGTTGTAAGAGCCGCTCTTGCCAAGATGCCTGACGCTAATATCAGTGAGATTGCGGAGGTCATCAAAAGGACTGCTTTTAAGATAACACGTATGGGACAATTAGTAGGCACCGAGGCAAGCAGGGCTTTGGGCGTACCTTTCGGTATTGTGGATCTGTCACTTGCCCCCACTCCTGCCGTTGGCGACAGTGTAGCGCATATTTTGGAGGAAATGGGTCTTGAAAGCTGCGGAGCTTACGGCACTACTGCCGCTTTAGCTTTGCTCAATGACGCTGTTAAGAAAGGCGGCGTTATGGCTTCCTCTCATGTGGGCGGACTGTCGGGCGCCTTTATCCCCGTTTCCGAGGACGCAGGCATGATAGACGCGGCTAACTGCGGTTCCCTTTGTCTTGAAAAATTGGAAGCTATAACGGCGGTCTGCTCGGTGGGTCTTGATATGGTGGTGGTTCCCGGTGATACTCCCGCTTCCGTAATTTCGGGAATTATTGCGGACGAGGCGGCTATCGGTATGGTAAACAGCAAGACTACGGCTGTCAGGGTCATTCCCGCTATCGGAATGAAGGAGGGTGAAACTCTCGAATTCGGCGGTCTTTTCGGAAGCGGTCCTGTTATGAAGGTCAATCGGTTTGACTGCGCTAAGTTTATTGACAGAGGCGGACGGATCCCTGCGCCGCTGCAGAGTCTTAAGAATTAACATATAAAATAACGGCAGTCCGATTTCAGAGATTGCCGTTAGTTTTTAGATACACTCTCCTAAATAAATCAAGTTTAATCTTTAACAAAAAAAATGTGCACAACACACAAAAAATTGCCAAAATCACCGAATTTTTTAAAAAGATTACTGAAAAGACACTTTTACTGTTGAAAAAACATTTTAATAGGACTAAAATATATACCGAAAAATTTATTACCGATACTACCAAACAGGCAGAAGCTTGTTATAATAACATATTATCGTGTTAAAGTCATCAAATCAGAAAGGGAGGCGACGCTATGAAAAGCACTGTCAACGGAAGATCTATCCAGACCATTATCGAAATGGATAAACAGGCGCGGCAGCGAGTAACGGACGCAGCGAAAGAAGCCGAGGAGATCATTTCACAGGCAGAAGAGCAGAAAAAGAAAATGCTGGACGATTACCGCAATAAATCCAGGGGCAAGATCGAAGCTGCCGAGCAGACATTCCGCTCCGAATCTGAAAGAAAAACGGCGGAGATAGACGCTGAAAAGAACAAGAAAATATCCGAATTTGATAAAATATTTGACGAAAGCCGTAACAAAATGAAAGACAGTATCTTTCAGGCAGTTACAGGCTGTGAACGGAGGGGCTGAAAATGGCTGACGCAATAACTGCAAAAGCCAGAGCCATTTACGGAAAGCGCCTTACCAAAGAGGACTACAACAATCTTTTGCACAAAAGAGGGGTAAGCGGTGTTGTGGCGTATCTCAAGACTACGGAAAAATACCGCGCCGCTTTCGCCAACGTCAACGAGACCCAGATACACAGAGGTCAGGTGGAGCAGCTTTTAGCAAAAGAGGTCTTTGAGCTTTATATAAAGCTTTGCCGCTTCATGTCCGCAAATAAAAACAGCTTTAGCAGCTATATGATAAAGGAATTGGAGATAAAGCAGATAGTTTCCGCCCTTACCTATATCAATGCGGACTACCGGGAGGGCTATCTCAGGGAAATGCCCGCTTATCTTATGGAATATCTTTCCTTTGACCTGATGAAGCTTTCCAGAGCGGGAAGCTATGAGGAAGTCCTGGAGGTCGTTGCAGATACTCCATATTATAAGGTGCTGAAGCCTTTGCTGAGCGGCGCGAAAAAGGGAGACGGACTTGAAGAATGCGCAGTGGCGCTTTACAGCTATTTCATAAAATGGGCGTTTAAGGCTATAGACAGAGAATATAAAGGCGAAGAAGCGAAGAGTCTTAAAGAGATATTCTTAAGGCAGTCGGATCTGTCCAACATAGTTATCTGCTACCGCAAAAGAAGCCTTTTTAACGAGGATAAGGAGCAGATCAAAAAATCCCTTTACGAACATTATTACAGAGTGACACCCGCTGTTATCGACGATATTCTGTCGCAGCCCGAGTCGGACAAGAAGCTGCTGGCTCTGCTCAATAAGGTCTATCTTAAAAATAAGATCGAATATGATCCGATGTTTTTGGAAATAGCGGTTCGCCGATACAATAACAGCTTCTTTAAAAGACAGCTGAATTTCACCTCCAACGGTCCCATGGCGCTGTACTCTCTTATGGGTCTGTGTCAGGTGGAAAGGTCGAATTTGCAGAAGATAATCGAAAGCGCAAGATATGACCGTTCCCCCGAAGAAACGGAAAAGCTGCTGGTTTATTAAAAAACATTTACCATAAAGTAATAAAATACTAAATCGGAAGGGCGATTCTAATGGCTATTGAAAAAATGGCGCTCGTTCGTATCGAGGGCGCGCTGAAAAGAGTAAACAAAACTCTTATCAAATGCTGCGAAAGCAACTGTTTCCATGTTATTACCTCCTCAAAGAGCGTAGATAACGGAAAAGGCTTCCGCGCCTTGAAGTCAAAGAGCCCCTTTGCTCCTATTATGAACAGGGCGAGGGCGCTGGCAGACGGTTTGGGCATTACTATCAAAAAGGTCGATTATGACGATGTAAATATGAATGTCACAGTTGACTTTGATAACTACTACAAGGATATTGAGGGAAAATTCAACAATCTGTTTGAAAGAAAGCTGAAAATTCAAGAGGAATTGAAGGATCACAGCTCCTCCCTTATGCAGGTCGAAAAGCTGGCGGGCTTGGACAGCGACTTTTCGGAGATCTTCGCCTGCAAGTATGTTAAGCTGAGATTCGGACGGCTGCCTGTTGACAGCGTTTTAAAGCTTGACTATTATGATGATAAGAACTTTATCTGCTATCACTTTAAGGAAGAGGACGGATATTCGCAGATACTGTATGTTACTCCTGTCACAGACGCGGTTGAGGTAGACGATATATTCGAGTCCCTTTTCTTTGAACGCATACACCTCCCCGAATATGTACACGGCGACGCAGACCACGCCAAAACCGATTTGTTAAAGCTGGTCAAAGAGGAAAATGCTCAGCTTGGCGCAGTTAATGCAGAGATAGAAGCTTTAAAGACTTCCGTGGAGAAGGATTTCTTAAAAGTAACAAGCAAGCTGGCTTCCATTGATCAAAGCTATAATTTAAGGCAGAATGTGGCGGCTGTCAACAATAAATTCTTTATGTCGGGATATGTTCCCAAAAGAAAGCTTAAGGAATTTATACAGGCTGTGGAAGCAGTGGGAGATGTCAAAGTCACTGAAAAGCCTCTTGACAGTGAACCTAACTCCTCGCCTCCCGTTCTTTTGCGGAACTGCTGGCTGTTCAGGCCCTTTGAGATGTTCGTTAAGATGTACGGAC
>JAAVIE010000133.1 GCA_014799325.1 Oscillospiraceae bacterium | reverse complement strand
TTTTTGCCCAGCTTTTCAAGCAAAAAAGCCGAACTCAGTTAGATAAGAAACTTTTTAAAATTGCTTGCAATTTTAAAAAGTTTCTGGTTTTGAAATTCTTTTTAAATCAGGGAATTACCACCAAGTTTCTTGAGAGAACCATAATTAGCACAAGTTTCTTGAGAGAACTATAATTAGCACAAGTTTCCTGAAAGAACAATAAATTAGCACAAGTCTCCTGAAAGAACAATAAATCAGCACAAGGTTTTCGGGAAGAGTGTGTGCGGCGAAACCGCCGGAGATCCGCTTGCGGAGATCCGGGAGGGTGCGGCTTTGCCGCGGCCTCGGGCTTTTGCCCTTTGGCAAAAGCGCGGTTTCGCCCCCTCGGATGGGTAGTTTTTCCTTTAGGAGCTGTTTTGATAGATCGGCAGTGAACTTGGGTCGTTGGGGGTGAGGGAGTGGTTTTGGGGTTGGTGGTTGGTGGGGAGTTTTGGCGGGTTTGGTTTGAAAGAAGTGATTGCTTTTGGGAGGAGGTGATATGTTTGGCTGATGAAAATGGCGGTTTTGACTGCGGCGGGTTGATCGATGCTGTGGGGAAGGCTTTGCGGTTTGAGTTCGGGGAGGAGTATGCCGTTTATGACGAGGAGGTAAAGCAGGGTATGAAAACGCCTTGCTTTTTTGTTAGCCTTTGTGAGAGTAAGGAAAGGCTGTATTTGGGCTCTCGGTATTTTAGGGAAAATAAGTTTTTGATACAGTTTTATCCTAAGAACGCTAACCGTAAAAAGAGGGAATGCGATGAGGTTTCGCAAAGGCTTTTTGACTGCCTGATGTGGATACGAAGCGGTGAGGAGGCTTTTATGGGGCGGAAAATGCGTTCAGAGTATGAAAAGGGCGTGTTGAGCTTTTTTGTGAATTACGATATGTTTATTTACAGGAAAGAGGATAAGACGCTTATGGGAGAGCTTTCGCAGCGTAACATTGCAAGAGTTTGAAAGGAGTGTAAGGCAGGAAGGGAGGTGTATCATGGAAGGCGAAGAAAAGGAAAAAAGTGCGGAGCAGATGCTTGGCAATTCTCCCAAAAAAGAATTTAGGGGAGAGCAGAGGTTCTCTAAGTGGCAGCTGCTGGGCTCCGAAAGATTTTCGGGGAGAAGAGATCTTTTGACGGCACTGCTGTCGGAGGAAAAGGTGTATTCCGTTTTTGAGGCGGAGAAGATCATTGAAAAATTTTTGAAAGGAAAGGTAAAGTAATATGGCTTTAGGTGGAGGTACTTTTACAGTACAAAATAAGGAATTGCCCGGCGCGTATATCAATTTCGTGTCGGCGGCAAATGCGGCGAGCGCGCTTTCTGACAGGGGTATTTGCACTATGCCCCTGGAGCTGGACTGGGGTCCCGAGGGCGAGGTTTTTGAGGTTTCAAGCGGTGATTTTCAGAAAAACTGCTTGGAGATATTTGGGTATGACTATACCGATGAGAAGTTGAAGGGACTTAGGGAGCTGTTTTTGAATGCTCGGACTTTGTATGCTTACCGTTTGAACAGTGGGTCTGCTAAGGCTTCAAATGAACTGGCTGAGGCGGTTTACGGAGGTGTTAAGGGTAATGAGCTTAAGATCGCGGTGGCTGTTAATGCCGATGATGCGGGGCTTTTTGATGTTTCTACGCTGCTGGGCAGCAATGAAGTTGATGTGCAGACTGTGGGAAGCGCTGAGGAGCTTGTTCCCAATAAGTATGTTAAGTGGAAGGACGGGGCTGTGCTTTCTGCTATGGCGGCTGTGCCTTTGACCGGCGGTGAGAATGGGTCTGTCAGCGGTGACGCGCATCAGAAGTATCTTGATAAGATCGAGGCTTACAGCTTTAACGTTATGGGGGCTGCTGTTACCGATGATAAAGTCAAGGCTTTGTATGCGGCTTTTAATAAGCGTATGCGTGAGGAAATGGGTATTAAGTTCCAGCTGGTGCTTTACCGTCATGGGGCTGACTATCTTGGTACTGTCAATGTTAAGAATATGGCTGTTGATGATGTTGTTGGAGAAGCGGGGCTTGTTTACTGGGTCACCGGTGCTTTGGCGGGCTGTGAGGTCAACAGGAGCTTGCAGAACAGGATCTATGACGGGAAGCTTGAAATTAAGGCTGACTATACTCAGACCGAGCTTAAGAAGTCGGTGAAGACCGGGGAGTTTGTGCTGCATAAGGTCGGTGGCGATCTGCGTGTGTTGGCGGATATCAACAGTATGGTAACATTCAGTGATGCGCAGGGTGAGGTGTTTGGTGAAAATCAGACGGTGCGCGTTATTGATCAGATCGCTAATGATATTGCGGTGTTGTTTAATACCAAGTATCTTGGGGCTGTGCCTAACGATAAGGCGGGCAGAGTTTCGCTGTGGTCGGATATTGTCAAGCATCATCAGCAGCTTAGCGAGATCGGGGCTATTGAGGGATTTGCTGACAGTGATGTTACTGTGGAACAGGGTAACAGCAAGAAGAGTGTTGTTGTTACCGATTCTGTTACTGTGGCTAACGCTATGAGTAAGGTCTATATGACTGTTACTGTGGCGTGAGATCTTGTGTGAAAATTGGTGTAAAATTAAGTTGGAAATAACTTGAAAACATCTTAAAAATAACTTGGATAATATCTTAGAAAAGAAAGGAGCTTTTTTATGGCTAATAATGTGGTTATGAAAGCTAAGGATACGGTTTTTGCGGGGCTGGCAGAGTGCTTTGTTACTATTGAGGGCCGCCGCTATAACTTTATGCAGGCTATCAATTTAGAGGCTAAATTTGAGAAGAACAAGACCGAGGTGCCTATTTTAGGTAAGACAGGTAAGGGTAACAAGTCTACCGGCTGGAAGGGTACCGGTTCGGCTACTTTTCATTACAATACCTCTGTATTTCGTCAGCTTATGCTGAAGTACAAGGAGACCGGGGAGGATATTTATTTTGAGATCCAGGTATCTAATGAAGATCCTACCTCGGGCGCGGGAAGGCAGACTATTATTCTTATGGACTGCAATATTGACGGCGGCGTGCTGGCTAAGTTTGACGCTAACGGTGAGTATCTTGATGAGGAGATGGATTTCACCTTTGAGGACTTTAAGATGCCTGAGATGTTCAGTGAGTTGGACGGGTTTGTTACTAACTGATAATTGGTACAACTTTTTTAAGAGCTTGTGAAAAATCAGTACATCATCTCTAAAGGCGGGTTTCCACTCGCACAACTATTCTAATAGCACGAATTTCAAAAATCAACCGAGTGCGGAGTTTTTGCCCAATTTTTCGAGCAAAAACTCCGCACTCGGTTAGATAACCAAGATTTAAATTTGCCCAGATTATAAAGCAAATTTAAATCTTGGTGGTTTTGAAATTCTTTTTAAATCAGGAAATTACCGCCAAGTTTCTTGAGAGAACTAAATCAGCACTTGTTTTCTGAAAGAACCATAAATTAGCACAAGGCTGTGTGATAAGCTTGCGGCGGTTTTGAAATTTTTTAATTCGGAGGTTATTATGTCTAAATTTTCAATGTTTATGAAGGCAAATAAGGTCATTAAAGAGAACGCTAAGTTTGCTGTTACCAAGTCCCTTTGCGATGAGAAGGGAGAGCCGCTTTTGTGGGAATTCAGGGCGGTGAGTTCGAAGGAGAACGAGGATATACGCGACGCATGCGTTGTCGAGATGCCAGTGGCCGGTAAGAGCGGGGTGAGCCGTTCTAAGCTGAAAACGGGAATGTATGTGCAGAAGCTTATTGCGGCTTCGGTGGTGGTTCCCGATCTGTATGATGCGGAGCTGCAGGACAGCTATGGGGTGAAAACTCCCGAGGAGCTGCTTATGGCTTTGGTGGACGATCCCGGGGAATATAACCGTCTGGCGGAGTTTGTACAGCATTTTCACGGTTTTGATGTTTCTCTTGACGAAAAGGCGGAACAGGCAAAAAACTGATCGAGGAAGGGGATCCTGAGGCTAATTACGCTTATTATGCGCTTCATAGGCTAAATATTTTGCCCTCGGTGTTTCTTGAAATGGAGGAGCAGGAGAAGGCTTTTGTTATCGCTGCTATTCGGATAAGGATCGAGCAGGAGAAAAAGGAAAGGGAGAAGGCTGCAGGAAAGAGAGGACGGAGAAAGTGAGTTTGTTTGAAAGCTTTTTATGTGGGAACGGACGATGCTTTGAGCTGCGGTCCGGGTTTTCTTTTGTTGAGGAGATCGAAAACGCTTTTGTTAGGAGCTTTTTGCGGGGCGGGGGTCTGACGTCCGGTGTGCGGGATATGCCTTTTTATTTTGAGTTGGTTACTGACTTGGGTGGGGATAGACAGTGCTTTGGGGTTCAGTCCGGGGCTTATCTTTTTGAGGAGATCGAAAATGCTTTTGTTAGGAGCCTTTTGCAGGGCGTGGGTCTGAAGTCCGGTGTGCGGGATATGCCTTTTTATTTTGAGTTGGTTACTGACTTGGGTGGGGATAGACGGTGCTTTGGGGTTCGGTTTGGGGCTTATCTTTTTGAGGAGATCGAAAATGCTTTTGTTAGGAGCTTTTTGCAGGGCGGGTGTCTGAAGTCTGATGTGCTAAATATGCCGTTATATTGCGAGCTGGAGTCGGTTCCTGATTCGGGTGGGAGCAGCGAGGTTTGTAATAATTGTAATAATTGGTTTGGGGGTTCGGAGCGTTATTTTGATAACGGTTGTTGTAATTACTTTAATTATTATGATAATGTTTCTTTGATATGCTTTGACTATTCCGAAAGTTTCGATAAGGGGTCTTTGAGCTGTTTTAATGGCTGCGCCGATCGTGGTTCTTATAGCTTGATCAATGATTTTTCGGATCGTGGCAGCGGTAAGGAGACCGTAAACGGAATGATCGGTTTCGATGTGTATGCGGGCGGAGAGCTTTGGAAACGGAATATTGCGACTGAGAATTTGTTTGACAGCTATTGGCAGATCGACAGGAACGGGAAAGATCCTATTTCCGGACTTATAGGCGGTGATATGCTTAGAAACGGGAAAGATCCTGTTTCCGAACTTACAGGCAGTGATATGCTTCGGAATGGGATCTCTGTCTTTTCCGACAGTAAGGCTTTCGATGCGGATATGATCGGGAATGAAAGTTTTGCTGCTTTCGATCTCAGAGCATTAGATATGGCTATAAATAGGTCGTTTGATGCGGCTTTTGACGCCGGCGGGGCAGCGGGCGGAAATTTGGCCTTGAATGGGAATAATGGGAATAAGCGGGTTTCTTCTTCCTTGTTTTTGAATGTTGATAATGATGTCGGATCGGGGACTTTTTCGGATCAGCTTCCGACAGTGAGAGACTTTGACGGTTCTTTGAAACGTGAGAGCTTTTATAGTGATAACGGAGACTTTGTTGGAAGATATTTTGGTTTTTCGGAAGCTTTTGAGTCGGAAGATCCTTGGGGGCAGAAAAGTAATTTGTTTTTTGGTGAAGTTGGCGGCAGGAGCTTTGATCTTTCCCAAAATGGCAGAGATGATGTTTTTGCGGCAGGTGTTGGGCTTCGCGGCAGAGGGGTAAAAGACTGCAAGGTCGATGACGGCTGCGTTTTTGATGGGGGCTTTGATTCCGAGTGTGAGATAGGCAGGCGTTATGGAGTTCAACGTTGTTTTGTTGACAGCGGATCTCGCAGTGAAAGTGAGCTTTGCCTTGCTGATCGTGATCTTGACCGTGACCATTGTTATGAGATTGAAGCTTATTTTGCCGGTCGTGACTGCCGACCTGAGACCGGACTTTGTTTTGCTGACTGCGGTTCCGGCTGTGAGTCTGAACTTGGTTTTGTCGGAGCAGGCTGCAATTTTAATGCAGGTGATAGATCGGGCGGGGATCGGCTTTTTGCTGACATTGGTTTTCTTCCGAACAGTTGGGTCGACGGGAGCGGAAAGCTTGGATCGGCTTTGCGGAATAATGATCGGGCGCTTGGGAAGATCGGCTTGTGTTTAAAATTTGGTAAAGAGGATCTTGCTTCGGGTCTTTATCGGACTTCGGGGGAGGTTTTATTATGGGATCGTTTTGACCTTGTTTCGGAGCGGTTCGGTTCTCGGCAAGAGATGCTTGGTTTTTCGCAAAAGACTGTTGGAGCTTTGCAGGATAGATTTGAATTTTTGCAGGGTAAAAACGGTTGGAGTCCTGTTTTTGATCTTTCGGGAATTATGGCTGAGATCCAAGGAACGGAAATTCTCTTAAATAAGAATTTTAAGAACGGTGTTGAAAGGCTCGGCGATGCTGTTGAGAGCTATGGAGCGGAGCTTCTTCCGAATGCTGTGGAAAAGGGCAGGCTTCCTTTGTGGGAGGAAGAGCTTGCCATTTCTCCCGAGGAAGTGCGGAGGATCAGAAGAGCTATTGTGACAGAGTATTACGGGGAGCCTGTTAAAGCGGAGATCAGGGTGGATATGTCGGGAATGAAAAATATTATCAACAGAGATATGGATATTGACAGTATTGTCACCGACCTTACCGCGGCGGTAAGCGAGGCGGTGGCTTCGGCAGCAGAGGGGGTGCATTTTTGAGTTCTAAGGGTTATTATGTTTATCTGGATAAATGTCTTTTGCCTGTTACGCCTGAAAGGATCTCTTACGAGATCGGAAATTCCAATAAAAGCATTGAGCTTGCAGGGAGCGGTGAGGTGAATGTTCTTAAGGATCCCAAGCTAACGGCTGTGAGCTTAAGCTTTATTATTCCGCAGTGCGATTATCCTTTTTTGATAAATAAGCAGGTAAATAAGGGGGCTAAGTATTATATTGACTATCTTGA
>JAAVIE010000132.1 GCA_014799325.1 Oscillospiraceae bacterium | reverse complement strand
CTCTCGGTATCTTCATTTTCAGATTCAACAACGATTCCGGCGCGCCCAAAAAGCGCAAGGCTGCAAAGTAAGGAGGGGAGAAAATTATGGCACAGCAAATGTCAAGTATAAAAAAAGCGGAACAGGCATACACCCGCAAAATAATGTTACAGTCCGTTTTGAGAACTGTTATCTGTATTTTGATCACCATAGTCTGCCTTCTTCCCATTTACATTATCGTTATCAACGCTACAAGAGATACCACCGATATTATCAATCAGGGTGTTTCTCTTCTCCCCGGCGGAAGTCTTATCCAGAACTTCCAATCCCTACACGATCCTGACGCAGCCGAAGGCTTGTATGTACAGACCTTCAGCCTTTGGAGAGGATATGCAAACAGCTTGATAATCGCCGTTTTCTCAACTGCACTGACTGTATTTTTCTCGGGAATGACAGCTTACGGTCTGACGGTTTACGATTTCAGGCTGAAAAAGGCTGCTACTACCTTTGTACTTATGATCATGATGATCCCCACACAGGTAGTATCCACCGGTTTCCTGCAGTTTATGGTACAGCTCAAGCTGTACGACAGCTATATTCCCATTATTCTTCCCGCAATCGCCGCTCCCTCGGTAGTATTCTTTATGCTCCAGTATATGAGATCCTCATTCCCTGCTGAGATCGTAGAGGCTGCCCGTATAGACGGCTGCGGAGAGTTTATGACCTTCTTAAGAATATCGCTGCCTATGCTTAAGCCCGCTTTTGCGGTACAGGCGATCTTCGCATTTGTTACAAGCTGGAACAACTACTACACACCTTCAATGCTGCTTATCTCCGATAAGATGAGCCAGAGAACAATGCCTATGATGGTTTACTCCATTATCGGTAATGATAAGATTGCGGACTTCGGTGTAAAATATTTGGTCGTTTGTCTTTCTATTTTGCCCGTTGTTATTGTTTACCTTTGCCTTTCCAAGTTTATTGTAAAGGGCGTTGCATTGGGCGCTGTAAAGGGTTAAGCGCTATATTTAATCTTCCATGTTTTTTAAAAGCAGTCCGTTTTGGGCTGCTTTTTTTGTTGCACTGTAAAAAAATCAGTACAACATTCCGACAGGCGGGTTACCACTCGTGCAACTGTCTTGACAGCACAGGTTTTAAAATGCGGGCTCCTAATTGCACAACTGCCCTGACAGCACGAATTTCAAAAAGTGTCAGAATTTTCAACGAAAATTCTGACCGGTTCCGAAAATGAAGAGGAGCGACGCTTGCGGCGTACCTCAAGGACGAGGTACTGTCTGCCCAAAGCGTTGACAGGACGTCAACGCCCAAAGCAGACAATCGGAGCTTCATTTTCGGAATTTTGAAATTCTTTTCCAATCAGTAAATTACCGCCAACATCCTTGAGAGAACCATAAATCAGCACAGCCTCCCTGAGGGAACCAATTCAGCACAACTTCCCCGAAAACCAAAAACAAAGGAGCCGTTCCACACAGCCCCTCTGTTATGTCTTATTAAATTCCTACTAAAAAATCACTCGAAGCACTTATCAAAAGCGTCAAGTCCTATCTGCTCCTGCTCCTTGGCAAACTTCTCCATTTCCTCATCGGAAGCGTCCTCGTTCTCGTTTATAGCTCCAAGAAGAATAAACGCGGCGTAACCGCCCTTAACGACCACCTGAGAAGCGTTGATCTTAGGAATATTCATAGGATACTGCATAGTATCGTTTACAAGCTGTTCCCGATAAGCCTCCAGCTTCCCCTTTACTTCGTCAAGCTTGCCCTCGGCAGGCTTCACGATAAGGAGAGTATCGGGGTGCGCGCCTATCATGGGAGATTCCGCATAGATCTCGATGTAGCTGTCAGCTTCAATACCGAATTTTGAGGCGATCATGTCAGCGTCCATTTGCATATTGGGCAGATAGTTTTCTCCATAAGCTGTCTTTATAGCGTCGGCAATAGATCCTGCCGATAAATTTCAAGCAGCAGTTGTCTCGTCGCCTGCGTCAGCAGTGTCAGCAGCTGTATCAGCAGCGTCAGCCTGTGTGCCTTCTTCGGGAGCCTGTGTGCCCTCGTCAGCGGGAGTGGTTACAGCTGCGGGAGTGGTGTTAGAGCTATCATCCTTGGTGTCGGTACAGCCGGAAACAGCGGACAGTACAACAGCTCCTGCGATTATTAAAGCAAAAATTCTTTTTTTCATAATTATTAGTTCCTTTCTTCTCTTTATAAAAATTGCTGATCGCCCGAAAGGGACATTTCCCCTTCAAGCGAATACAAGTATATCACCCTTTTGTGAAAAATCAAGCTTTCTTTTGTGAAAATTTTACATTCGCATTCATTTTCGTTTTTCCTGCTCTTTTTGCCCAAATTTGTGAAAAATAATTGGTAAGAATAACCAATTTATTTTAAGTTGCCATTTCCACTTGAAAAAAACCTATAATTATAGTACAATAAATATATATGTATGAACAGCAAAAAAGGATAGAAAACGGAAGGGAAAGCGAAAATGACTACCAAATATATATTTGTCACAGGCGGCGTGGTCTCCGGCTTGGGAAAAGGCATCACCGCTGCGTCACTGGGACGCTTGCTTAAAAACAGGGGCTATAAGGTCACCATTCAGAAGTTCGACCCCTATCTTAACGTAGACCCCGGCACAATGAGCCCCTATCAGCACGGCGAGGTCTTCGTCACCGACGACGGCGCGGAAACAGACCTTGACCTGGGCCACTATGAAAGATTCATTGACGAAAACCTTTCGGTAAACAGCAACGTTACCACCGGCAAGGTTTACTGGAGCGTTATCTCCAAGGAGCGCAGAGGAGATTACTTGGGCGGAACGGTACAGGTGATCCCCCATATAACCAATGAGATAAAGGAAAGGATTTACAGAGCCGCCAACGTTCACGAGACCCCCGTCGATGTGGTTATCACCGAAATAGGCGGCACGGTGGGCGATATTGAAAGCACGCCTTTCCTGGAAGCAATAAGACAGGTAGTGGCTGACAAGGGACGCGAAAATGTTATGTACATTCATGTTACCCTCCTCCCCTTTATCACAGGCAGCGACGAGCTGAAAACCAAGCCCACACAGCACAGCGTCAAGACCCTGCTGTCCTACGGAATACAGCCCACAGTTCTTGTATGCCGCAGCGAAATGGCTATACCCGAGGATATGAGGGCGAAGATAGCCAACTTCTGCAATGTGCGCAAGGAGGACGTTATTCCCAACCTTACCGCCTCCTCGCTGTACGCAGTTCCCCTTATGCTGGAAAAAGAGGGGCTTGCCAATGTGGTATGTCATCATCTTAATATGGAAAATCCCGCTCCCGACTTGGCAGAGTGGGAGACTATGGTACACAGGCAGGAAAACGCAAAGGAAAAGCTCACAATAGGCTTGGTAGGAAAATATGTGGCTTTGCCCGACGCATACATCTCGGTAATGGAATCACTTCGCCACGCAAGCTTTTTCAACGGCGCTAATGTTGACATAAAACTCATTGATTCCGAGGAGGTAACTGCCGATACCGTAAATGACTTTTTGAAGGACTGCGACGGCGTTCTGGTTCCCGGCGGCTTCGGCAACAGAGGTATTGAGGGAAAGATAGAGGCAGTCAGATACGCGAGAGAAAACAAGGTGCCTTACCTTGGCTTGTGCCTTGGAATGCACATGGCTACTATCGAGTTCGCAAGACACGTTATCGGCTTGGACGGTGCCAACTCCTCCGAATTTGCCGAGGACGGAATGTACAATGTAATAGACATAATGCCCGATCAGAAAAACGTTGATATGGGCGGCACAATGCGGCTTGGCTTGTACCCCTGCAAGCTCAGTGAGGGTTCTCTTGCAAGAGAGGTGTACGACGGAGAAGCGCTTATTTACGAAAGACACCGCCACCGCTATGAATTCAACAACACCTACCGCCAGCAGTTTATTGACAAGGGGTTGGTGCTGTCGGGACAGTCGCCTGACGGCAAGCTGGTGGAGATAGTAGAGCTTCCCCAGACCGAACACCCCTGGTTCGTGGCAGTTCAGTTCCACCCCGAATTTAAGTCAAGACCTAACCGTCCTCACCCATTGTTTTTGAGCTTCACCAAAAAGGCGTTGGAGCTGAAAAAGAGCGGAGATAAATAAGATTTTCCCAAAAAAATAAAGATGACCCCATAAGTGGAAATAAGTAAAAACCGCCGAAACTACAAAGGCGAACCCAAATATAAAAAATATCCCAAATATAAAAACATATCCCCCGCCGCCGCAAAAAAAGCGGAGGAAAACGGGGGATCAACTTTTTTAAACAGGAATGAAACATTATGAAAGAGATATTTAACAGCTACTTTGACAACCGTGAGCTTTCATGGCTGAAATTCAACGAAAGAGTTCTGGAGGAAGCGGAGGACAATTCCCTGCCCCTTATGGAACGTCTTAACTTCGTTTCGATTTTTTGCAGCAACCTTGACGAATTCTTTATGGTAAGAGCGGGCACCCTCCACGACCAGACCCTGCTTAAGGACGGCAAGAAGGACAACAAAACAGGGCTTTCCCCCTCGGAACAGCTTGCCAAGATCGCAGCGCGCACCGCGGAATTACTCCCAAGAAAGGAAAAAGCCTATTGGGATATTATAAACGGGCTAAAAGAATACGGCGTTGAACAGGTGTACCCCGACCAAGCCGCAAGCCCCGAGGAAGCCCATTGGATAGAGAAATATTTCACCAAGGAGATCCTTCCCCTGCTATCCCCCACCGTCGTGGATAAGACTCACCCTCTGCCATTTTTGAAAAACAAGGAGCTGTACGGCGGAGCCGCACTCAAATCAAGCGGCAGCAAGCATATAGTTTTTGGGGTAGTGCCTCTTACCGCCAGCGACGTTTTCAACAGGATCGTTTTTCTGCCCTCGGAAAGAGGAAAGATCCGCTTTATGCTTATGGAGGATCTTATCATCAACTATATTGATAAGGTTTTCCCCAATTTCGAGGTTTGCGACCGCAATATTTTCCGTATCACAAGAAACGCAGATATTGACGCCGACGAGGCTCTTTACGACCATGACGTCGATTTCCGCGATGTTATGGAGGAGCTTATCAAAAAGCGCAAAAAGCTTGCACCTATTCGCATTGAGCTTTTTGCAAGGCAGTCCACCATTGATAAGGAGCTTTTAGCAAAAAAGTTAGGGCTGGAAATGAGCAGCGACTTTATTTTCGTGCAGAACTGCCCATTGGATTTCGGTTTTGTGGGAGATATAAGAGATAAGCTTACAGACAAGACGGAGCTTTTCTTTGACCACAGAACGCCCCAGCAGCCTGTTATGGTGAGCAGACATGAGTCTATGATAAGGCAGGCTGATAACGGCGATATGCTGCTGTTCTATCCCTATGAGAATTTCGGAGCATTTATAAGGCTCCTGGACGAGGCTACAGTTGATCCTACGGTTGTTTCCATAAAGATAACCCTTTACCGCGTGGCGAGGGACAGCAAGATCATAAACGCCCTTATACGCGCCGCAGAAAACGGCAAGGACGTTTTGGCTTTGGTTGAGCTGAGAGCCAGGTTTGACGAGGAAAACAACATAGGCTGGGCGAAAAGGCTTTCCGACGCGGGTGTTACCGTTATCTACGGTTTGGACAGTCTGAAAGTGCATTCCAAGCTGCTGCTTATCACCCGAAGAATAGGAAATGAGATAACCTATATCACCCAGGTGGGCACAGGCAACTACAACGAGCGCACCTCAAAGCTGTACACCGACCTGACACTTATCACCAGCGACAAGGAGTTCGGCACCGACGCGTCACTTATCTTCAACAATCTGTCGGTGGGTGTTGCGGTAGAGAGCAGCTCCACCCTTTGGGTAGCTCCCAACTGCCTTAAATCAAGGGTAGTGGAGATGATCGACAGGGAGATCACCTACGGCAAGGACGGCTATATCGGCATAAAAATGAACTCTCTCACTGACATTGACATTATACAGAAGCTGGTGGAAGCAAGCAAGCGGGGAGTCAAGGTTGAGCTTATCATAAGAGGGATCTGCTGTCTTGTGGCAGGGATCCCGGGCTGCACCGAGAATATTACGGTTACTTCAATTGTGGGACGTTTCCTCGAACACAGCAGAATTTATATTTTCGGAAAGGGAGACAGGCGAAAGCTGTATATCAGCTCCGCCGACTTTATGACAAGGAACACCGAAAGACGTGTTGAAGTTGCTGCTCCCATAAAAAATAAGGCGATACAGACCGAGCTTTTGGCTATCTTTGACACTATGCTCAAGGATAATGTAAAAGCCCGTGTACAGCAGCCTGACGGCACCTACAAGCGCAAGGAGCGCAAGGAAGGGGAACCATTGCTGGATTCACAGCAGTTTTTCTATGAGCAGGCTTACAGGAGCGCTGAAGCGACTGCGAATAGTGTTGTTGAGGACAGGAGAAGGACTGTAAGTCAGTCGGTCGGCAGTTCTCCCAAAACAAAAAATGAGGCTGTACAGAGCACCAAGACAGTGGTCAAGCCAAAGACTGTTGTTAAAGTCAAGAGGGTCACCAAAAAGTAGATCGGAGAGAAAGCGATCCTATGAAAACTTTTGAATTACAGCCTTTGCGGATCCCTGCGGGCTGGACTGTAAAATATAACGCCTTCACCGAATACGACCCACAAAAGGACGGCGCTGAATATTCTTATGAATTGCAGGAAGATCTGCTCCAATTAGCAAATAATGATCTGCTGATAGATTTAGGCTGGTATCCTAACGGTGATATTGGCGGAGGTTACAAGCTGTTTCTTGTGGATATGGACAGGGAGCGACCCTTTGATTTTCCTCTTGAAAGCTTTTGCTCCAAGTCTAAGCAGGAAGTGATCTATAAGATCGAATATTGGACAAATTACGGTTTCTTTTCCAAGTATCTTTAATGAAATTTTGAGGTTCGCAGAAGCAATATAATAATCCCGAAAGCGGTCAAAAACTTCTTTCGGGTTTTTTTCTGCAAATTTTTATAAAATCCAAAAAAACATCGTCTTATATAATGAAAGCGCTTTTGGAGGTGAAATTTTTGGAGGACGAGGAAATTATAAAAATGTTTTTTGACCGCAGCGAAGAAGCGATAAAAGCCGTTAACAGCAAGTATGGTGCCTTATGTAATAGGGTATCCCTTAACATACTCCACAGCAGCGAGGACGCCAAGGAGTGCGTCAACGACACCATGTATAAGGTGTGGGAGACTATTCCGCCCAACAAGCCTAAATCTCTTTCTGCATACTTGGCGAAGATCGCCCGCAACATCGCTCTTGACAGATACCGCTTTTCCCACAGAAAAAAGCGGGAGGGGTTTACGGAGCTTTTCGAGGAGACCGAAGATATATACATAGGTGCCGACACTGTGGCGCAGCAGGCGGAGGGAAAGGCTTTAGGGGAAGCCATCAGCAGGTTTCTGCGAGAGCTGCCCGAGAAGAAACGGAAAATGTTTCTCTGCCGTTACTGGCTGTGTGAGGACGTGGATATTATCGCGGAAAAATTCGGCTCAAACAAAAATGCGGTGTATACCGCTCTATCCCTGATCCGCAAGGATCTTAAGGAGTATTTGAAAAAGGAGGGCTTTTATGTTGAATAATAAGAAGGACAACAGGTTTTTGGACGCCCTTAACAATATTGATGACGATCTGGTAGACGAGGCAACTGACGATTCCGTCAGACCAAGGAGAGTGGGGCAGATCAAAAAAAGGTCATGGCTTGGGCGAGCCGCTGTCGGTTTTGCTTCTTTGGCTGCCATGGCGGCGGTGTGTGTGGGCGTGGTTTATGTTATGCGAGATCTGCCCACTACTCCTCCGGGGGAGACTTTGGAGGGAACCTCTGCTTTTTCGGAAAATTCGGAAAGCACCGATAATAACGTTACCGAGCAGACCCAGCAAGGCACCGAGCTGCCTGTTGACACAACGGAACCTGCGCTTCCCCCCGTGATCAGGCATACCTTTGTAGACGACCTTTTGGAGCAGGAGGAATGGCTGAATATTGACAGCTATGTCAATGCTGCCGATGAGGAGGGGTACTCCCAAATCGCACAATTGGAAGGCTTTCACATAGCTGACCTTGACACTTCGACTGAAACAACTACAGGGGTCATTTTTGACAGAAAGCCCTATATGTTTGGATATGAGATAGCTCTTTTGGGCTTTAAGGCGTGGAAAGATGATATTTACTCTTATGCCGATACAGTAAACGTGGGAGAGCTTAGGATAGCTTTGGTGAAGTCGGGCAGGATCGAAACCGCTTTGCCTGTTTACGATCCCCTTTCACCCGATTCTATTGTGTATGTGGATAAAAGGTATTTTGACAAATATATAGATCTGCAGGGCAATATTGCGGTGTTCAGATATCTGTCCAACTGCAGGCTTCCCGAAGCGCTGTTCTTCAATATACAGATGAAGCTTGTAAGCTCTGACGGTGAAGGCGGTGTTGATTATGAGTATCGGATATCGCAGTGTTGGAGAAGCGATGTTCCTAACAGCAGCAAAAGAGAGGAACGGTCGGAGATCCTGAGTCCTGCAGTGTATGAGACACAGGGCGAAATTTCTACGTCGGAGGGCGGCTATGACACATTTTTTGTAATAGGCGATGAGCTGACAGGGACTGAGTACTGCTTTTTGGGCGAAACCTACACTGTAATGCAGAAGGATCGTTTGCATGACGAATTCAAGCCCTTTGACTATGATTCAATACCTGTGACATACAGCGATCCACGTTATGAAGATTTTGAGGATTTGGCGGACAACTTTGCCCATGATATGATCGTGACTGAAAGAAAATTGGGCGAATACACCCTTTGTCTTGTGGGGGATAACTTCATGAGATCCGAGAACGGCGTTATATACTTATACGATCCCAGGATCATTATCAAAAAGGGCGATGAACCTCTCGCAAGCGTACCTGCCGATCTATATTGGTCTGCCCCCTTTCACTGCTATCTGTTTTCTTATAATTTGGATATGGATGATCTTTTGTCCGACCCTTTTATGTTTGGTGACGATCTGTTTATATTCCACGGAGACCATAAAGATGTTGAGCAGATCTGGTGCTTTGACGGTGAGAATTTATATGAACCCGAAAGGAGTGTTGACAATACTCTCGGGGAGGAGCCTTCCTGGACTGCGTCATTGGATTGGCACCATTTGAAGGTTCGTGAGGAGAGCTTGAGTTTTGTTTATGGGTATAGGGAGTTTTGGTTTGAGATCGGGGATAGCGGGGAGTATGAGTATAGGGTCGAATGGGCGGAGGAGCCTGTTGAATAAAGATCATTCTTATAAGTAAAGCGATTTTTAGGATGTATCTGAAAACAAAGCGATTTTGTGCAAATTACGGCTTTTCAGATACACCCTAATATCGTATAATATAAGTATCAGCTTATGGCATAATATTTTAGACAAAATATCGGGATATGGGAGTACAATTATGAGCAAAGATACAGGTAATTATTCAAACAGCGTTCGGTTTGAAACAGAAGTCTATAAAGGAGTATATTGGCTCCCCATAAATTCTCTTGGCACTTCCGAATATACTAATGAGGAAATGACTGAAATTTCACAAATGCCATTGACAGAGAAAAAACAGCATATCCATAATTTATATGAGGCTGTACAGCTTTTTCAAGTATCGGAATTTCGAGGAACTCTTGACAATAAAGACTATTGGATAGATAACATACACTGGCAGACCCACAAAAACCCGGAGGAAGCTGTATTGAGCAACGAGGGCTGCTGTGCCACCGATACGAACTGGCTTTCTTATTTTATCAAAGACAGGTATGATTCTGTGGGAAGCTTTTGTTATGCAAACAAGGACGGTAACGGGCATATCACTACTTGTATAAGGGATAACAGCAACTACTATTTTATTGATATGATGATGTGCCGCAGGGATTCTCAGGATTTTCTCTGTAAAGAGAATGGCGTGCTGTCTGAATTGTTTAACTCAGAGTGGGCGGGATTTTTATATAAATGTAAAAATCCCGTTGACTTTTGTCTGTTTAATATTGAACGGGTTAAGGCTAAAAATCGGAAAGTTCCTTTTTGCTTTTATTTGAGGGAAAGCAGTTTTGTTACAGCTACGGGAGAGCATATTGATGAGAATGGAGTTACATTCTATATACCCAAAAAGGACGAACCTGTAATTGTATACTCAAATGATGATGAAAAGTGTGTTTTGTCTTTTGTTGATTTGCCGGATTGCATAAACTTATAGTATATGATATAGTTTTATGTTGTGCTTAAAAAATTCAATCCCCCGCTTGGCGGGGGATTGTTTATTATTGTGTTGGTGGTTGACGGTTCACAAGTCATTTTCTATGTTGTACTATCCGCCGTTTGATTTTTACAGTGAGATATTTTTTGTCTATCTCTTTTTAGCAATAACTGCTTATCTATATGCTGGGAATTTCGCTGTCTGCGGACAGCGACCAAAGGGCGCCGCCCTTTGGAAACCTGCCACCCTTTGGTAAAGGGTGGACGGAAACTTAAAGCTAAGCATTTTTTCACAAGTAGCTTTTTTACAACTTGCACTAATTAAAAAATTCCACCCCCACATCTCCAAGCGCTCCCATTCTTCAAGAAAGAACTCCGTTCATCTCAAACAATGAACCCACTCGGATCTATGACGGTGGAATTTTATTAAACTAAACTAACTTAGTTACACAAATCTCAATTACTCATTGATCTTGGTAACAACGCCGGAACCTACAGTCTTGCCGCCTTCACGAATAGCGAAACGGAGACCTTCCTCAACTGCGATAGGAGTGATAAGCTCAACGTCCATCAATACGTTATCTCCGGGCATGCACATGTCCTTGTCAGCAGGAAGTGTGATAACGCCGGTAACGTCTGTGGTTCTGAAGAAGAACTGAGGTCTGTAGTTGCTGAAGAAGGGCTTATGACGACCGCCTTCGTCCTTCTTAAGAACGTAAACCTGTCCGCTGAACTTTGTGTGAGGATGAATAGAACCAGGCTTGCAGAGTACCTGTCCGCGCTCAATGTCGCTTCTCTGAATACCACGGAGCAGTGCGCCGATATTGTCGCCTGCTTCAGCGTAGTCGAGGAGCTTGTGGAACATTTCGATACCGGTAACAACGGTGCTCTTGGGCTCGTCGCAAAGACCTGTGATCTCGATAGGATCGTTCATCTTAAGAACGCCTCTCTCAACACGTCCTGTAGCAACAGTACCACGGCCTGTAATGGTCATAGTGTCCTCAACAGGCATCAGGAAAGGCTGGTCAGCCTTACGGTCAGGAGTGGGGATATAATCGTCAACTGCCTTCATAAGCTCAACGATGCAAGCATATTCGGGAGCATTGATGTCCTGGCTGGAAGAATCAAGAGCAACCTTAGCGGAACCTCTGATAACGGGAATGTCATCGCCGGGGAAGTCATGGCTGGAGAGGATGTCTCTGATGTCCATTTCAACGAGGTCGAGCAGTTCGGGATCGTCAACGTCGTCGCACTTGTTGATAAATACTACCATTGCGGGAACGCCTACCTGGTGAGCAAGCAGGATATGCTCCTTGGTCTGAGCCATAGGGCCGTCAGTACCTGCAACAACGAGGATAGCGCCGTCCATCTGAGCAGCACCGGTGATCATGTTCTTGATATAGTCAGCGTGGCCGGGGCAGTCAACGTGAGCATAGTGACGAGCATCAGTCTCGTACTCAACGTGAGCGGTGTTGATTGTGATACCACGCTCTCTCTCTTCGGGAGCCTTATCGATCATATCGTATGCTTCAAACTGTGCGTAGCCCTTAAGCGCAAGTACCTTTGTGATAGCTGCGGTAAGAGTGGTCTTGCCGTGGTCAACGTGTCCGATAGTACCAATGTTTACGTGGGGCTTGGTACGTTCAAATTTTTGTTTAGCCATTTAGAATTTCCTCCTAATAGATTTTTTTGATTTACCTTAAATTATATTTTACCAAAATTTTTCACAAATAGCAAGGCTTTTTTGTAAATTTTTTTAAATTTATCAAAATTAGCTATTATCAATCCTTGCTGCGTGATTTCATTATTCCGTCCGCGATGTTCTTGGGAACCTGTACATAGCTGTGAGGCTCCATTACATACTGTCCTCTTCCCTGTGTCTTGGAACGCAGGTCGTTGGAGTAGCCGAACATTTCCGACAGAGGAACCAGCGCTTCGATCTGCTTAGCGCCGCTTCTGTCCTCAAAGCCCTGAACAAGTCCGCGGCGGGAGTTGAGGTCGCCGATTACGTCGCCCATATAGTCCTCGGGAACGATAACAACTACCTTCATGATAGGCTCCAGGATAACAGGGTTAGCCTTGCGGCAAGCTTCCTTAAGAGCCATAGAGCCTGCGATCTTGAACGCCATTTCCGAAGAGTCGACTTCATGGTAAGAACCGTCGTAAAGTGTTACCTTTATATCAACGGTGGGGAAGCCTGCAAGCACGCCTGCCTGCATTGCGCCCTGGATACCTGCGTCAACTGCGGGAATATATTCCTTGGGAATAGCGCCGCCCACAACGTTGTTGATGAACTCGTAGCCCTTGCCGCTCTCGTTAGGCTCAACGTGGAGCTTAACATGACCGTACTGACCTTTACCGCCTGACTGACGCGCATACTTGGTATCAACATCTGTAGCGGAAGTAATGGTTTCCTTGTAAGCAACCTGAGGTGCGCCTACATTTGCTTCTACCTTAAATTCACGGAGAAGTCTGTCTACGATGATCTCAAGGTGAAGCTCGCCCATACCTGCGATAATGGTCTGACCTGTTTCCTCGTCTGTCCATGTTCTGAAGGTGGGGTCTTCCTCTGCAAGCTTTGCAAGAGCAAGAGCCATCTTTTCCTGACCTGCCTTTGTCTTAGGCTCGATAGCCAAGTCGATAACAGGATCGGGGAATTCCATGGATTCAAGGATAACGGGGTGAGCTTCGTCACACAAGGTATCGCCTGTAGTTGTATTCTTAAGACCTACCGCCGCTGCGATATCGCCGCAGTAGCAAACTTCAAGGTCTTTTCTGTGGTTTGCGTGCATTTGAAGAATACGTCCCATACGCTCCTTCTTGCCCTTGGTAGCGTTGAGCATGGAAGAACCTGCTTCAACTACGCCCGAGTAAACTCTGAAGAAGCAGAGCTTACCAACAAAGGGGTCGGTGGCGATCTTAAATGCCAAAGCGGAGAAAGGTTCGTTATCTCCCGCTTTTCTGTCTGTTTCCTCGCCTGTCTCGGGATCGGTACCCTTGATAGCGGGAATGTCGAGAGGAGAAGGCATATAGTCTACAATAGCGTCAAGGAGCTTCTGAACGCCCTTGTTCTTGTAGGAAGTACCACAGGTCACGGGAACGATCTTGTTGTCGATAGTGCCCTTGCGGAGACATTTTTTGATCTCCTCAACGGTGATCTCCTCACCGCCAAGGTACTTTTCCATGATCTCCTCGTCCTGCTCAGCGATAGCTTCGAGAAGCTGTTCTCTGTACTCGGCAGCCTTTTCCTTCATATCCTCGGGAATTTCCTCAACTCTCATATCCTTGCCCAGATCGTCGTAATAAACGTCTGCGTTCATTTCAACGAGGTCGATGATTCCTCTGAATGTGTCCTCTGCACCGATAGGAAGCTGAATGGGAACGGGATTGGTTTTCAATCTTTCCTTCATCATGCTTACTACGTTGTAGAAGTCTGCACCCATAATGTCCATTTTGTTTATATAAGCCATTCTGGGCACCTGATACTTGTCCGCCTGACGCCAAACCGTTTCCGACTGAGGCTCAACGCCTCCCTTTGCGCAGAATACGGTTACGGAGCCGTCAAGCACTCTCAGTGAACGTTCTACCTCAACGGTGAAGTCCACGTGACCCGGAGTATCGATAATGTTTATTCTATGCTCTTTCCAGTATGCAGTAGTAGCGGCGGAGGTAATTGTGATACCTCTCTCCTGCTCCTGCTCCATCCAGTCCATTGTCGCAGAACCGTCATGAGTTTCGCCTATCTTATGGTTGATACCTGTGTAAAACAGGATACGCTCGGTGGTGGTGGTTTTACCTGCGTCAATGTGCGCCATGATACCGATGTTACGGGTCATTTCAAGAGTTACGTCTCTTGCCATAAATCCTCCGTTCTACCGATCACCACTTGTAGTGTGCAAAAGCCTTGTTAGCCTCTGCCATTCTGTGGGTATCATCACGCTTCTTGCAGGAAGCTCCCTGACCGTTGACAGCGTCAAGGATCTCGTTTGCAAGTCTTTCCTTCATAGTCTTTTCGTTTCTTTTTCTGCTGAACATTGTGATCCATCTCAGACCCAATGTTCTGCGTCTGTCAGGGCGAACCTCCATAGGCACCTGATAGGTGGAGCCGCCCACACGGCGAGCCTTTACCTCTAACTGAGGCATAATGTTCTCCATAGCCTGTTCAAATACTTCAAGGGGTTCTTTTCCTGTCTTGGCGCCTACGATCTCAAATGCGCCGTAAACGATCTTCTGGGCTACGCCCTTTTTACCGTCAAGCATGATATTGTTGATAAGTCTTGTTACCAGCTCCGAATTGTACAAAGGATCCGGCAGCACTTCACGCTTGGGTACATTACCTCTTCTTGGCACTTTATTCCCTCCTTCATAAATTTTCGCCGCAATAATTTCTCACGGCAATGAATTCATCGGTACTCGAAAGCGCAGCGGATAAACCGCTTTCTCCCGCCGTCCATTGTGAAAAAGAGGTAATACATAAGGACAAAGCCTTGGACTTGATCTTATAAGACAAGCTTTTAAAAGACGGGCTTTTATAAACTCTTATAAAACAAGCTTTTAATGTATATAACCTCCCACAAATGTGGCAGTTGATTTTTCAGTTACGCTTTACTTTTTACCGGCCTTAGGACGCTTTGCTCCATACTTGGATCTGCCCTGCATTCTTCCGTCAACGCCCTGTGTATCGAGAGTTCCTCTGATGATGTGGTAACGCACACCAGGCAAGTCTCTTACACGGCCGCCTCTGATAAGAACAACGCTGTGTTCCTGAAGCTTATGTCCGATACCGGGAATGTAAGCGGTAACCTCGTAACCGTTGGAAAGTCTTACTCTGGCGATCTTACGCATTGCGGAGTTAGGCTTCTTAGGGGTACTTGTTCTTACTGCCGTGCAGACACCGCGCTTCTGAGGAGAAGGCATGTCGTTGGTTTCCTTCTTCAAAGTGTTAAGGTTCTTCTGCAGTGCAGGCGCCTTAGACTTCTTAGTAGATAACTCTCTGCCTTTTCTTACAAGCTGATTAAAGGTTGGCAATTCAGTTACACCTCCTGTTAAAATTTTGCTTTTTTCGCAGTAAAGTATGCAAAAGGGCATACTATCCCTACGCAAGCTTTATTAGTATACACAAAAAAACGGCAAAAGTCAATATTTTCCCGCCATTGCAGGAAAAAATCGTAACTTTTACTGCAAAATGTTTTATTTTTATATCTGTTTTGTGCAAATTGACAATAGGCTTTAAGAGAATGCTGGTGCTGATTCTTATCGCTCTTTCAGGGAAGTTGTGCTGATTTGTGCCCGCCTTTCGGAAAGTTGTGCTAATTTATGCCCGCCTTTCGGAAAGTTGTGCTGATTTGTGCCCGCTTTTCGGGAAGTTGTGCTGATTTGTGCCCGCTTTTCGGGAAGTTGTGCTGATTTGTGCCCGCTTTTCGGGAAGTTGGCGGTAATTTACTGATTTAAAAAGAATTTCAAAACCGACAAGATTTTAAATTTGCTTGAAAAACTGGGCAAATTTAAAATCTTG
>JAAVIE010000131.1 GCA_014799325.1 Oscillospiraceae bacterium | reverse complement strand
TTATTATATTATCACAGGATCCGGAAAAAATCAATAATATAAATTGATAATTTTTACACCTCGTTTTTCTGCCATAATAACGGTTTGTGATGTACCGCTGCGTCGACGGTTTTTGTTGCAGTAGCATAAAGCAACTTCGCTTGATTCCGCTAATTTTAGATTGCGTTTTTTCATACAATCTTCGGTATATTCATTTGATAATATTTCACTGCTGTCTGCGGCTTTGAGCAGCTTATAGAACTCGGATATCTGTTTTTTGTCCCATTTTTCGGTTTGCTGTTTGTGAGGACAAGGCAGCAGAAGATGCAGCTTTATATGTGGATATAGCTTTTTGAGTTCAATAACCTTTTTCTCACAAAGCATATCCCAACCTACTGCCCCTCCCGCATAAAAACAGCTGACACCTGATTCAATAAGCTTGATAAGCTCATTTGTAAGCTTTGCTGAAAGTTCATCTGTGATTTTAACATTTCTGTGACCTGTAAAAAAGCAACTTTTCATTTTTTCCCCTTTGCATATTAGTCATAATCATTATAGCTATTATAACATATAGGAATAAAAATAACAACATTACAGAATAATTTCCATTCCTAAAAGTTATATTATATAAATGGTGATGAATATGAAAAGGATAAGAGAACTGAGAGAATCAAAGGGCATAAGCCAGCAGAAATTGGCTGCACAGCTTAATGTTACCCAAGCTGTGATAAGCAAATACGAGCTTGGCGTATCCGAACCCGATATTGCTATGATACAATTACTGTCAAAATTTTTCGGAGTATCTTCGGACTATCTTCTTGAAATAAGCGATGATAAGATCAGTCTGCCTGCAGCGGGACTTTCCGAAAAAGAAAAGGACATTCTTTTCGGTTTTAAACGCCTGAACGATGTTCAAAAAGAAAAGCTGCAAGCATATCTGAAAGGATTATTGCAGGAATAAAAACAGTCAATCAATACAATAACCGCAGTATAGGCTAATTTCCGGCTTATACTGCGTTTTTGTGTGTTTTTTGAATCAACAGACATCATCAAGCGATTTCTACAACTGAAAATACTGTTTTTAGCTAAAATCAACAAAGTTTTAAAAAAACGAAAAATCGGCATAACCTTTTGTACCTAAATACAGTGTAATACTTATACCCATTATAAAGAGTATAGTAATACTAAGGAAACCCCGCCCAAAAAGGAGGAACCACAATGAATATCCAACTGACAAATATCTGCAAGACCTATAACCGCCGCAGCGATTACGCGGTAGAAGCTCTCAAAGATGTGACCATGACCATAGACCAGGGCGACTATATAGCCATTATGGGCGTGTCGGGCTCGGGAAAATCCACTCTTCTCAACATCATAGGCTGCCTTGACCAAGCCACTACGGGAAGCTACACAATAGACGGCGAAATAATAGACCGTCTTGACGTCTACGACATACGCAACCGCTTTGTGGGCTTTGTACTGCAAAGCATAGGGCTGCTTCCCGATAAGACCATACTTGAAAATGTTTCCTACCCTCTTTTGGTAAGCAAGGACATTCCCTTCTCCAAAATAAAGCCTATGGCAATGAAAGCCTTGGAAAAAGTGGGCATTGCCGACCTTGCGGACAGACGCGCCGCCCAGACCTCGGGAGGACAGCGCCAGCGCGCGGCTATTGCCAGAGCCATTGTGGGTAATCCCGAGGTGATCCTTGCGGACGAGCCTACCGCTGCCCTTGACAGCAAGACCGCCGAGGATATTATGGAGCTATTTAAGGGCTTGAACAAAGAGGGACGGACGGTGGTAATAGTTACCCATGACAAAAAAGTAGCGGAAAAGTGTAATAAAATATACTATGTCAGGGACGGACGGCTTGCGGAAAGCGCAGAAGGGGAGGAAAAGCAGCAATGAAATATCTGTACCTTTTATGCTCCGTTATCCGCGGACACTTCGATAAAAACAGGCGGAAATTTACCTTTTCCGCAATGCTGATGTTTTTCTTTTCCTCGTTTCTGATGCTCTTTATTACATCGGTCATCGGCAGCGACATTCTTTTCAGCAATGAAGAGGAGGACTGGGAGAGGACTGCTTATGTGTTTTACACCGTTGATAAAAACGGCAAAGAGGTTTTTATAGACGCAAATCAGCATATTTTTGACGAGCTTTTTTCTTTGAAAAGCAACGGAATTGACTGCATAAGCGTTTCAGCCGAAAATTGTTTTGATGGCGGAGAAAAGATCGGAAATAAGTCCGCAAATGAGTTCGTCATAATGCCTGTTATGAAAGAGGACTATGGAGAACGTATGCTGTTTGACTTTTGGATCGGTCATGATGCCCTCAGCTATTACCACACCCCCTGTTCCGCAGATCAAAATATTACAGAGGGCGCGGAAATAACCTTACAGCAGCTTGAAAATGAAGAATATGTAATAGTGCTGCCAGAAAAATGGGGCGTAAAGGTGGGAGAAATGGTAACTATATCGGGCGAGATCTTTTCCGTAGTGGGAACCACCGCAGACGATTTTGCAAGAATGCCATCTTACGCTTTGGAAAAGCTTGCTCTTGATCCCGATAAGTTTACTTATCAAATCCGGGAAATAAACTTTAAAAAGCCCTTGGACAATAAGACCTATGAGATACTCAAAAAAGCTGTATATGAGTCCACAGGGAAAGAACTGACCCGTTATGAAGGGAGATCACTTCCTGTTGATGCAGAGGTAGTTTATTCGGTATTTATGGCAGTGCTTGGCGGCATAATAGCCCTGTTTTGTATTTTCGGGATATACTACCCCACACTGCGGATCTGCCGTGAAACATCGCCGACTTTGTCCGTATTTAAAATGTGCGGTATGAAAATGCTGCCTGTTTTCGGTCTGCTGTCGCTGTCGGTGCTTTTCTGCTATGGAATTTCCTTTGGGCTGGCGTCGGCTGTGATCATATCCGCAGAGGGAGTTTTTTCAAGCCTAATTACAGAGTATGAGCTGAAAAAGCTGTATTTCGGCTTTTCCGCATTTCTGTTTATTGCGGTGGCAGCAGCGGCTCTTGCTCCCCAAATGATAAAAATGGCAAAGAGTCAGCCTGCCGAAGCAGAATATTGAAAGGGGTGGAAAATTGAAAGATATAAAGAAAACCATTGCGCTGGTAAAAAACGAATTAAAGTGCAATTTAGGCGGCGAGCTGGTGGTTGCCCTTATGCTTGCCGTTATGATGATCTGCGCAAATATTATGACAGCCACAATAAGCGACTATATAGATTCTCTCATGTATCTTATGAATCCCAAGGCAGGGAACGCCGTAATAATATACGATACTGACGGCTCCGCGGACTTTGACGCTGTAAGAGCCGATCCCGAGGTAGAATTCGGAATAGAGGTCAAGTGCTATAATGATTATGACGTTACGGTCTGCGCCGTGTCAAAGGATATACTTAAGGACGATCTGTCCTTTCTCAGCAAGGAAAACATTGAGACTTTGAAAAATGATGTTGAAAATAACGGAGATCTCATTCCCATGATCGTCAGTGCCTCCACAGGTTACAGCATCGGTAAAAAGGGAACTCTTATGGACGGCAGCCAATACGAGGTGGTGGGTATTATTGATAATGATGAGGTCAAATATCTTATCTTACCCTTACAGACCTTTGATAATTTCGGCATAGTCATTGATAAAGGACAGCTTGAAGGACTTACGCCATTTTCTCCGCCTATAATGTTCACGGGTCTTGCCAAAGGTACAAGCAAGGAGAATTTTAAGGAAAAATACAACGAAAAAGGGCTTCCTGTGGGCATTTTTGACCCCCTGGACGCTCTTTCGGGAGAATACTCAGATTCAATAACAATTTCAGTAATTGGAATTACCACCTTTACAATTTCGCTTTTTGGAGTTATAATAAATTGTTACCTTGTTTTTGGAAACAGGAGAAAATATTACCGCACCCTTATGACAGTGGGAGCAAAAAAGGAGATCTTCCTGCAAAGCGGCGCTATCATAAAGCTCACCCAGCTTGTAATAAGCCTTGCATTAACAGCTGCGGGCTTGGCGGTGTGCAACCTGATAATAGGCGAGGATCTTTTCAGCGCTTTGGGAATAGCGGTCTCCGCTCTGCTTGCAGTTCTGCTTATCACCCTTTCGTGGTTTTTGCTGAAAGGCTGGCTTGGTAAAGTGTCCTGTCTTGAAAGTTAGAGATCTTGCAAACAAGCAGATTCACCAAGTTGGTAAAGCCTCCTGTCTTGAAAACCAGGGACTATCTGAAAAGCCGCAATTTGCACAATTTACACCAGCTGCGGACGCTTTCTGCGTCAAAAAACTCGGAATACGGCAGTATTCCTGCGCTTTTTTCCTTGAAATCGCCTCGCATATGGTGAAATTGTACTAAATTGCTTTGTTTTCAGATACGCCCTAAATTTCCCGAAAGCAAGAAAATTCACCAAGAAATTCATTAAGGAGGAATTATCCATGAACTTGAACCATTTCCCTCACCTTATCGACCTTAACAATTATCCTGTGGAAACATGGGACAGAATAACCGACCTGGGGCTTGATATAAAGCGCAATCCCCGCATTTATATCGGCGCCTGCAGCGGCAGGATCATGGCGACCCTCTTTTATGAGCCCTCCACCCGCACACAGATGAGCTTCCAGGCGGCAATGCTGCGGCTGGGCGGCGGAATAATCGGCTTTGACAACCCCAACAACTCATCAGTCGCTAAGGGCGAATCCATAAAGGACACCACCAAGATCGTCAGCAGCTATTCCGACATCGTAGTTATGCGCCATTTTTTGGAGGGAGCAAGCAAGGCCGCCGCGCTTACCTCCGACTGCCCCATAGTCAACGCAGGAGACGGCGGACATCTTCACCCCACCCAGACCCTTACCGACCTGCTCACTCTTAAAGCAGAAAAAGGCGCTTTGGGCGGACTTACCGTGGGCTTCTGCGGCGATCTGAAAAATGGCAGAACGGTACATTCTCTCTTAAAGGCTCTGTCCTGCTACGACAATAACAAATTCGTCTTTATCTCCACAAACGAGCTTAAAGTGCCCGATTATATCAAGGAGACAGTTAGGGCGGCAGGCAAGACCTATTCCGAGGTCAACAGCCTTGAGGAAGCTATACCCGAGCTTGATATGCTGTATATGACAAGAATACAGCAGGAGCGTTTCAGTTCTCCCGAGGAATACGAAAAGCAAAAGCACGTTTTCTGCCTTGACGGAAAGAAAATGGGGCTTGCCAAAAAAGATATGATAGTTATGCACCCTCTCCCCAGAGTTGACGAAATAGCGGTAGAGGTAGACAGCGACCCCAGAGCATTGTACTTCAAGCAGGCTAATTACGGTATGTATGTGAGAATGGCACTGGTGCTGTCGGTGCTTTATGAAAACATCAACGCCAAGCCCCTTGTCAGCGGCAAGGAATATCCCCACATCTGCTGTCACAATCCCAAGTGTATCACAAATCACGAGTCCTCTCTCCCTCATCTTTTCAGAGAGCATAACGGAGCTTTGGAATGTGAATACTGCGACGAGAAACAGATCATAAAGTAACGAAAGGGAAATAAAATGAACATAGCGATTGTAGGACTGGGACTTATAGGCGGCAGCATAAGCAAAAGCCTGAAAAAACACACCTTCCATAAAATAATGGGCATAGATTCCGACAAGGAGACTATAAGAAAAGCCATTGAGCAGGGAGCGATCGACGAGGAGATAACCCCCGAGCGTTTGGGAGAAGCAAATCTCACCATAATATGCCTGTACCCCGAGGCTATATGCGATTTTGTCCGTGAAAACGCCGATAAATTCAAAAAAGGCGGCATAGTAATAGACACCTGCGGCGTTAAAAAAGCTATTGTGTACGCCTGCACCCCCGTTTTGGAAGAAAAGGGCGTGCTGTTTGTGGGAACTCACCCCATGGCAGGACGAGAATTCAGCGGTTTTGACTACTCCACCGACACTCTCTTTGACGGAGCAAGCTTTATCATAACTCCCACCGATAACACCCCACAGATAGCGGTAGATCTGCTGTCTACCCTTGCAGGAAGCATAGGCTTCGGAAAAGCGGTGGTGACCTCTCCCGAAAAACACGATCAGGTCATAGCCTATACGTCACAGCTTGCACATGTTGTTTCAAATGCCTATGTTAAGAGCCCCTCGGTACACGATTTCAACGGCTTTTCCGCAGGCAGCTTTATGGATCTTACAAGGGTGGCAAAGCTCAACGAAAATATGTGGACAAGCCTTTTCATGTGCAACAAGGAAGCGCTTCTGATCGAAATAAACTGCATTCTGAAAAATATCACCGAATACCGCGATGCAATAGAAGCAGACGACAAGGAACGGCTTTGCAAGCTTCTGAAAGACGGCAGAATCTTGAAAGAAAAATGCACCGAGCAGTATATTAAAGAGCAAAAAAAAGAAAATTAAACACAAACCCATAATAAAAAACTTACGAAAAGGAACATCGCCTATGTCAAGACATGCGGGAAACAGCTTTAAAATAGCCTACTGCGGCATAATCGTAGCTTTGAGCGTTATTGCCATGCTGGCGGCGCTAATACCCTCCTTTACCTATCTTTTGCCCGCAATTTCGGGGCTGCTGATATGGACAATAGCGGATCAGATAGACAGGAAGTGGGGCTTGCTGTCCTACGGATCCTCTGCCCTGCTATGCTTTATGCTTATCCCCGAGATCGAAGCGAATCTGTTTTATGTCTTTTTCTTTGGCTATTACCCCATTGTAAAAGAGCTTATAGAGCGGATCAAGCCAAAAGTGCTTGCTTTTGTCATCAAGCTGGCGGTTTTTAATGTCGCCGTAGTGATCGCATTTCAGATCTTATGCCAAGTTATGAACCTTGACGAGATCTTGGACGGCTTGGAAAGCTTCGGTGATATGGCGGTCTATGTCCTTTGGGGCGCGGCAAACATCGCCTTTGTAATATACGATATTTGTCTGAATACGCTTTTTACGGCATTCAGAAAGTGGCTTAAGCCAAGACTGATGAAGAAACTGAAATAAGAACTTGTTCCAATAGGAGTGGTGTGCGGATTTTCGAGCATAATTTTGTCGATGACAAGGCGAATTTTCGCAGGCGGGCTGACGCCCGTCAAGGATTTTTTAACACACGATGTGTTAGTTATTCGCCCAAAGTCGGCGCACGGATGCGCCGACAGCAAAGCGAATAACAAAACGCAGTCAGCGGCAAAATTTGCCGAAAAGACGTGCGCCAATCCTATTGGAACACGTTCTAAATTCTTGAAAGGAAAAAATATGCAGACAATTATAATTCTACTTGACCCCAAAAACCTTGAAAATCCAGTTACCGACCTTTCCTACAACGTTCCCGTGGAAATAGAAAAAGCAACAGGCAACAAGGTCTACGACAACGGCTATGATTATCTTGACAACGATATAATGATGATATGCCTTGAAACGGAAAACGCCGAAGAATGGTATCCCAAGGTTTTAAAGCTTTTAAAGGAAAAGGATTTTTACGGTAACGACCTCTCCAAAACTGCGGAAATATACATCTCGGAAGAAGAATGCGCCGATCTTGAAGAGTGCTGCAAGGTATATCCGGAATAATACTAATTCTTGATCATACAATAGACAAAGTCTATTGTATGATGCCGCCCTCTGGGCGGCTGTCAAAATCAAAGATTTTGACAGAATTAGTATTGAACTAACTTTCTTGGCGGTTTCACCGCCAACGCCGTGCATAGCACGGCGAATCATACTGTAGACATAGTCTACAGTA
>JAAVIE010000130.1 GCA_014799325.1 Oscillospiraceae bacterium | reverse complement strand
CCATGTAAAAGTAACCAAAAAGATATTATGCCCACAAACGGCTGTACAAAGCCATTTGTGGGCATAAATCTTGTGAAAAACAGGATTGCTGTTCCGTAGATATTTTCGACACAAAAATGGATTTGAACTCCCCCGAAAAAAATATTAAGGTACAGCTCCCAAAATAAAAGACACTTGAAAATGAAACTGTAAAACCTGCACCCACGAAAAAAGACAGACAAAAATGAGGGTTGTGACTGCCCCTCGTTTTGCGAACAGAATAAAATGAAACCATGTGTTGCATTTAAGAAATTTGAGATATCAGTTCATTCGCTGTCGAAAATTGTATAAATATGTGCCAAATGGTAAGCCGATCTGGACTTACACCATATGAATATAGAATAAATGGCATGACGCTAATTTGTAAGGTGGCTGATGGGTTTATCGCTTTTGTTTCCGGGAAGCGGTTTAACAAAAATGAAGCGATGCAGCCGCACCGCTTCCCGCAAATCTCATACGGCGCTCGGGTCGCTCCCCAGCGTTGCCCTATCCTCCGTATGAGCAAAATGAATAGTATTATGTCCAAAATCCATCATATTTATTCATTTGTATCTATGGATGCATTTTCATTTGTATACTGATGAGGGTGCGACACCTAACAAAATTTTCCAATCTGTTATTGTATATATCGCACAAATGCCTGTGAATGATTTCTCATAAGTGAGAAAATCGTTCACAGGCTTTTTTTATTTCTCCGCAAATGGATGCGGTTGTTACGAAAAAGATTTTCTGGTGCTTTGAACCCTTAACAACAAAATTTTTCAATCAGTTTTTGTACATATTGCATAGAACGCCTGTGAATGATTTCTCCGCTGCGAGAAATCACTCACAGGCGTTTTTTTATTTCCCCCACATTTTGAAAATCACAGAAGAAATTCTGTTGATATATAAACAAAAAGCCAATCGTACAAAAGCGGTTGGCTTTTTTAATTCAGAAAGGAGAGAACCAATGTTCTTCATCAACAACCCCAACCTCCGCAAGTTTGAAACATTCATGCAGGAGGTGCCGCATTTTCCTCCCAAAGGCACGAAAGTGGATCTGGACAAACTTGAGGACGAAATTCTGCTGTTTGAGGTCGAAAAAATCATTGTAAGCCTTAAGCAGCACAAAGGAAAGGATAACTATTACCTTGACCTATTGAATATTTGTTATCCAACCAAGCGATTTTTGCATATTTCCATTGGCACCCACATTAACAATGGAATTGTCAATAATAAAATACTCATCATTTTTGTAGCAATAGTTGTTGCTTGTAACTCCTACTACATTGTCGAATGCGGCTGGAAACGATACTGATCCATCATTGTCAAATGCTGCAACTATTACCGTCCCTTTCTTATTGATTTCATCACAAATATTATACATTTTTTTATAATCTTTCAATGCTGAAATTCCCGGACTAAGATTGATAAGTTTACACTCAACATTTGATAGAATATAGTTTAAAGTAAACAACAACAAATCTTCATCAACATATAATAGTTTATCAAAAATTTTTACCATTAATATACTTGCATCAGGAGCATGAGTGTAAATTATATTACTTATTGCTGTTCCATGTCCAACATCATCACTATCTTGAGGTAATGTAATAATATCATATCCAAAAACATCTTTTTTGCAAATTTGTATACCGGTGATATTTCTGTTTCTTAATCTTGGATGAGAACCATTATATCCTGTATCAACAATAACTATATCGTATTTCATAATTGATCCTTTGTCTTATATTGATAATATATTTATGAATAATAACTTGATTGTTGTAAAAACATTTCCGCATAAACACCGTTATGTTTTAATAATTCTTCGTGAGTGCCACTTTCAACCAATTGCGAATTGTTCAAAACTAAAATATTATTAGAGAATCGAGTGCTCGACATTCTATGCGAAACATAAATTACAGTTTTTCCTTTTACTGCATTGAAAATTTCCTTAAACAATTTGTTTTCTGATAGAGGATCTATTGCTGCTGTTGGTTCATCTAATATTAGAATTTCTGTGTTTTTACAAAGTGCACGTGAGATTGCAATTCTTTGTTCCTCTCCACCGGACAATTCTATTCCATCGTTAAAAAACCTTCTGCTATAATTCCGATCCAGTCCAACACTTTGAATTTTTTCATTCATACCTGTTTTTGATAGGGATTCATTAATAAATTTTTCATTTTTATGGTGATTAAAAATCAGATTTTCACGCAATGTATACGCATGCATAACATAATCTTGAAAAACCGGAGCAAAAATTGATTGATAATAATCATAGTCATATTCTTTTATATCCACTCCATTGTATAAAATACATCCTTCAGTAGGATCGTATAATCTTAATAAAAGTTTAATTAATGTGGATTTTCCGGCACCGTTGTTTCCTACAATAGAAATAGATTGTCCTTTTTTTATCTTAAAACTAATATTTTTAAGGGCATATTCATCTTTGTTGGGATATTTATATGAAACATTTTTGAATTCAATCAATACATTGTTTTCGGATAATGAAGATGTCAAATTTCCTGAGGTCCTTAATGTTTCATTGATAGCCAAAAAATTATTAAAATCCTTGAATTCAATTGATGATTTGTATAAAAAACTTATAGTATTTGTAATATTAGAAATAGTGCCGGAAATAAGTGTAGTTGCATTAATATACATTACAAAATTTCCCAAAGCAACCTTTCCTAAAACATACTCTTTTATTGAGATCATATATATAAGTGATAGTTGGACTATCTCAAGAAGCTTGTGGAAAATACTAAAGCGAAAATCCACCTTTTGCATTTGGAGATCAATTTTATGAACAGTCTTTGATTCATCAAAAAACTTTTTGCTAACCAAGTCCCCGGCATCATAAATTCTCATTTCGCGACCGGCTTCAAAATTGTACATCAATTCCTTTAGATATTTTATTCGCTTGGTACTTTCTGATTTCTGCAGTTCAAATTTATGTTCAATTTTATCTTGTTTGGCACTAACAATCATCAAAATAATATGTATACTTAACACCAATAAATAGAGAACTAAATCAATAGAAACAATGACAAAACTCATAAGTACAAAAGAGAGTAAATTGCTGATCAATACACAAAAAATACTATAATGCACGTCAGAAAATTTATAGATGTTATCAAATGCTTTATAATAATCGTCAATCGTCTGTTCATCCTCGCAATCCTTCATATCTAAATGCGCAGATTTCCCGTTTAAAATATAGTATAAACTATTTGTTGCGCGAAGCGAATAGTTAGATAAATTACGTTGTATCGATTCTATTACGATTCCTAATAATACAGTCAAAATACTGATTATTAATATAGATAGCAAAATTATATTAATGCTTTTTTCTAAAATGACAGCTTGGATTATAATGGTAGGCAAAACGATACCTATAATTTTTATACATTCACGGCTAAACCCCAGAAATATATCCATCAAAAGAAGTTTTTTATTGTCTTTTATATACATTTTAGATAATTTATACGAGCTGCGTAATGTATCAACAATATAATTAATAAAGTTCAAATTATATCCCCCTTTTTGTTTAAAAATCGATCTATTTATTAAGTATATAATTCTGCTTGTGCATCAAACATCTCCTTGTATTTAGAACAAGTTTCCATAAGCTGATCATGCGAGCCCATTGCCTCAAGCTGTCCTTCTCGCAATAATAATATTTTATCGCAAATTCGGCAGCTTGATAAACGATGCGATATAAAGATCACCGTCTTTTTTGATGTTAATTCTCCAAATTTTTTATATATATTATATTCACTTTGAGGAGACAGAGCAGAGGTGGGTTCATCTAAAATCAATATAGGGGCATCTTTAAACAGAGCCCGTATTATTGCGATCTTTTGGTTTTCTCCACCGGATAATTCTATTCCTTCATTAGAAAAAAGCTGGGAAATATATGTTTCGGGGGTAACGTTACTCAGGTCCATCTCATCTAAGAGTTCTTGCATTTTTTCTTTGGAAATATTCTTTCCCATATTAATATTCTCTTCTATCGAAAAGTTAAATATAGTATAATCCTGAAATACCATGCTAAATAATGACAGATAGTTTTTTCTTTGGGTATCCATTGGAATTCCATTAATTAATATTTCTCCACCGGTGGGGGCATATAGTCCTGACAATAATTTCACCAATGTGCTTTTGCCTGCACCATTTTCTCCGATCAAAGATATTTTTTCGTTTTCATGCAATACAAAGCTAATGTTATGTAAAGCATGCTTACTTTCGCCGGGATAGCAAAAAGAAACATTACGAAATTCGATAGTATCAATTTTTTCATTCAAAAGTTCCTCATTACACGAGGGCGCACTAAGATCCATACATTTTTTTAGTTTATCAATATACAAATTGTTTTTATACACATCAATCAATGATCTTAATATATTGGTGAGCGCTGAACTAAACGACAACAAAGCCGAAATATAAAGCATAAAATCACCAGAAGTTAGCAGGCCATTCGATAGTAAAAAAGCATAATACGAATACAAAGCTAGCATTTGAATACCATTGATCAAATGGACTGCAATATATGGTTTTCTATGCTTTTTCGTGAAATTTTGCAGTACATTAAAAAATTTCTCATTATATTCTTTAAGTTTTTCCACAACAAAATCATGTAACAAATAAGTTCTTACTTCTTTAGCTCGACTTTTTTCAGTAAGCCAATATCTTGTATACTCAAGTTGTCTGCTAACAGTAGTTTCTTCATTAAACTGTTCAATTTCATATTGAGACTGAATAACATGACATATAGTATTTACAGAAATAACAAAAAACAAAATTAGTGTGATCCACCAATTCAATGATGAAGTAATAATTCCTACACCGGAAAATACAATAACACACGATATAATATTGGTTAATCCTAAAGTATATTTTTCCAAACAATTACGCCCAATACATTTATGTGCCATTTCAAACTGTTGAATTGTTTCAGCGTTTTCCATCTTTTCATAAGGGATCTTAAAACTTAATTCCGATAATTTTGTTTGAAGAAATGTATTGATATCAAAATAAGCATTATTCTTAATTAAGTTGAATAATTTTCTAATTAAATCGATAATTCCACTAAAACACATGCAGCACAACACCCATAAAATGGCTTTTTTATATTCTTCTAAAAATAAAAAGTCAAGAAGATATTTAAAGAAATACATCCATATAAATGAAACAACTGCTCCTAATGCTCCATCAATAAATGTAACAAAAAAAACACTTTTGCGTGTAGACCAAACAGTTTTAAAATAAAAAAGAAAACAAGAAAAATTATATTTAAAAAATAATTTTATTTTATTCATATGTTAATACTCCCCCAATGATCTGTATTTGATTAAAAGGACTCCTTTTTCAAGGAGTCCTTTCGTTAGTGATTAGCATGCGGTACATCCTTAAGTTGATTTTTATTTTACAATCAAACTCTTATGTGCAGCATATTCCGGATACTCTTCAAAAAAACGGGGTAAAAACTGAATCACAAGTTTTTTTAAATGCAGAGGAAGTTGATTTATGTTTTCACAAGCCATTATTTTTAATACCCAATAGTCACTGGAACATGTATGCGAAAAAAGTCTATCTATATCCTTGATCTCATAGTCAACAGTATAAGTGGGTTCTAAGCTGAATTTTGTGTTATTATATTTTTTTAAAAGAAAATTTTCTACATACTCAACTAACAATCCACCTAATCTGTCCCACATCACACTATCATAATCAGACATATGATCACTCCTGCCCCTTCTTCTCCACCAAAACCTCATCCAACCTAAAATCGATCTGCCCCATACCCACATTAACAGCCGCCAACGTGACCTTCACCTTATCCCCCATACTGTAAGCAGTATTGGAAAGCGTCTCCACCAAAGCAATACCGTTCCTAACCTCATACTCGCCCTCAGGCAAGGTAAACACATCTACCCTGCCCTCCACGGTATTAGGCAGCTCCACGAAAATACCGCTGTTGATAACACCGGATATTGTACCTTCAAACTGCTCCCCGATATGGTTCTTCATAAACTCGGCGGCATAGTACTTCTCGCAGTCTCTCTCCGCGTTCACCGCCCGTATCTCCGTATCAGTAGCCCTTGTGGAATTTTCCTCCGAAAACCGCGTGTAGCGCTTCTCCAGCTTAGATGCTTCTCCCATAACATAGTCCGTCAGGATCCTGTGAATGGAAAGATCTGCAAGTCTCCTTATAGGCGAGGTGAAATGAGCATATTCCTTCATAACCAAACCGAAATGTCCCAAAGGCTCCTCGCTGTACTTTGCCTTCATCATAGTCCTCAAAGTCATACGGTGAATAATGGGCGCTCTGGGATCGTCGGCGCAGTCTTTAAGAAGATTTGCCAGGTCCTTTGCAGCGGAGTTTTCGTTGATACCCTTTGGCTCGATACCCATAGCCGTAAGGGTGTCCTTCAGCATAAGCAGCTTTTCTGCCGAGGGAGGCTCGTGAATGCGGTATACAAAGGGAATGTGGTTGGTCATGCCCACCCTTGCGGCGCAGTTGTTGGCAGCCAGCATAAATTCCTCGATTATCTTCTCCGAAACGCCTTGCTCACGCGCCTTGATGTCGATACATACGCCCTGCTCGTCGCAGATTATCTTGCTTTCAGTGCTTGCGATCTCGGGGGCGCCTCTGTTTTCCCTGTTTTTTACCAGAATGGCGGCAAGCTGTTCCATTAAGGGAATTTGCTCGATGACCTCCGAATATTTTTCCTTTATAGCGTCGTCTGCTTCTCCTGCCAAAATTTTGTTTACCTCGCTGTAAACGCCCTTGACCCTGGAACGTATCAGGGATTTTACAAAACGGTAGCTTGTGATCTCTCCGCTGTCGTCCAAGTCCATAAGGCAGGAAAAAGCCAAACGCTCCTCATTGGGGTTCAGCGAGCATATCCCGTTAGACAGCTCTTTTGGCAGCATGGGAATAACCATATCCGCAATATAAACGCTGGTGCCCCTCCTGTTTGCTTCCTTGTCAAGAGCAGTTCCCTTCTTGACGTAGTTTGAAACGTCGGCGATATGAACGCCCAGCTTAAAGCCCTTAGCGGTCTTTTCAATGCTTATGGCGTCGTCAATGTCCTTTGTGTCGGCGCCGTCAATGGTGAAAATGGGCAGATTCCGCAGGTCTGTCCTCATTGCCTTGTCGCTGCTTGGGATCCCCCTCTTTTCGATCTCCTTTGCTTCTCGCAGTACCTCCTCGGGAAATTCGGTGGGAATGTCCTTGTCCTCAATATACGCCATTACCGAAACTCTGGCAATGTCTGCGCAGCCGAAAACCCCCGTTATTGTGGCAATATGGTCGGAATGGCGTTCGCCGCGCTTCCTTATCTCAAACTTTACCTTGTCATTGACTCTTACGGTGCTTCCGCCAAAGCCCGCTATCACCAAAGGCACGGGGGTGGAAAAGGTGGCAGGTGACAAACGTATCTCTCCGTTATAGTCCACCACGGTACCCACAAGCATCTTGTCCGTATACTCCAGCACGGCTGAAACCACTGCGGTGCAGGAACGGTTGTTCTCGTCCTTGTCGGCGATGATCTTCAATAATACCTTGTCTCCCGGCACTGCTCCCATAAAGTCGCGGCCCCGGACAAAAACCTCCTCTCCCTCCTCGCTGTCGTTAAGAAGAATAAAGCCATGTCCTCCCGCCACCTTTACAACAGTTCCCTCATGGTACTTCTGAACATTGTTCAAAGAATACCTGAGCTTGCTGTAATTAAGGGTCTTGTATTGCTTCATTGCCTGCAATTCTTTGGAGATAGGCTTGGCTCCTTTTTTCTTTCCCAAAAGGGAAATAAGCTCGGGCTCGGACAGACCCTTGCCTCCCTGTAAGCTGTTGTTGTACAATTCTACAATGATTTTTTCTCTTATACTGCTCATTTATACGTCCTTTCCTCAAAAAAGCCGATGCTTGAACGTTGTTCAATACTGCTCCGCTATGTTTGGCGTGCTTTCCTTTGAACACAGTTCAATACAATCTGCATACAGATAAATACTACGCCAATAACCATTAGATCTTCACTCCTTGCCCCTGTTATGCAGGGGAAGAGTGTAAAAAAAGGAGTTGTTTGTTTTTATGGGTCGATATTACAAAAAAAGGGCGAACTGATCGCCCCTTTACTATTGCTTTTTTCTTAAGCCGCTGTAGTAACGTCTGCGTCATCTGCCGCAGTATCCGCTTCGGTAGCGTCGCCTGTATCGGCTTCGGTGCTTTCTGCATCTGTGGAATCGGGAGCAGTGGTGGAAGCGGTAGTTGTGTTACTGCTGCTATTTGAGCTTGAGGACTTGCCCCAGCCGTAAATGGTGATAAGGTTTACCAAAAGGGCAACTACGAAGATAACTATTGCAGCTATCTTGGTAAGCCTTGCAAGCTTGGCTTCCTTGGTACGGCCTGAATTCTTCTGATAGTAGTTATCTCCCGAGGAACCCGAAATGGTCTGGGACATACCCTGCTTTGAATCCTGCATAAGTACCACCATAACTACGAAAACGCACGCTAAAATAAGTAAAACTGCGGCGATTATCTCTAAAACTGACATTATAAGATCTTCCTTCCTGTTGAGGTCAGATTACCTCTTTTTATATTTTTATTTTCGCCTGCTTGTCCCATTGTGGGTATGCCTGACGATTTTTATATTGACACGCATTATATTATAGCATAGGTTTTAATAAATTGCAATAGTTTTTTGACTTTTTTTGTATTTTTATTACAAATAAAAAGGGGTTGATTTTTACAGCCCCTTTTTATATATCATCTGTCACAAACAAGAGTGTTGAATCTAAAATCCATACTTTCAAACGAGCGAGTTCCGCTCAGATGTTCTTCGCCCGTTTCATTTTTGATCGCAACCTGTATCATATACAATAAAATATTCTCGACCTCATCACTGTTTCGGCTGCCTACAATATTAAACTCCCAAATTCTATTGCTGTCATAGGTGGCAAAACACTCTGCATAACCGTATTTTCCCGCAGCAACATCTCCGCCCAGAATAAGATAATGAGTAAGACCGCTGTATTCATTCACATAGGACTCTACATAAGGAGTTTCAATATTTATAAGCTCGGTTACGTCTTTCTTTTCCTTTCCGTTCCAGAAATAAACTCTGCCGTCCTTTTCGCTTAAGAGCCAATCTCTTTTTTGACCCTCCGAATGTTTTATAGTATCATCGGTTCTCTCTATCCTCACTCCGTCAGTAAGATAAATAACGCTGTTTTTCCATGGCAGCTCATTTCCCATATACTCTTCCATACTTCCATAAGGCACTTCGGGAGATGTCGGAATAAATTCAAGATCATAGGTAACTTCCGCTTTTTCTGTTTCTCCGTATTCGGGAGAGCCTGTTTCCACATCGGTTTCCCCTGCCCCCTCTGTTTCGGGAATATCGCTCTGCTCACTTATATCCGTCACATCGCCCGTCATGGCAACAAGGTTTCCCCCGATGCCGAAAAAGTTTGTGCTGACAGCAGTAACTGCAAGACAAGCTGCTGCAGCAGCGGAAACCACAACCGCCCATTTGTGCGATTTTCCGGTGGGAGCAGTTACGATTATGGGCTTAACACTCTCTTCCATATCCTCGGCTTCATAAAAGCCTATGTTTTCGCTTTGCCTTTTGCCAAGCCTTTCCATAACGGTATTCTGAATTTTCTCCGTATCAATATCGGTGTCGGTATTTTCTTCAACAGCTCTGTCAAAAATTTTTCTTATATCATTATCCCTCATAATTCAAAACCTTCCTTTCTCAAAATGCTTCTCAGTTCTTCTCTGCCCCTTTTCAGCCTGCTTTTTGCGGCGGAATTGCTGATGTTCATATCCTTTGCCGCTTCATTCAGCTTCTGTCCGTAAAAATAGTATCTCAGCATAAGCTCTTTCTTTTGCGGATCAAGCTGTAACAGGGCATTTTTCAGCATAACGCCCGTATCCTTTTTTTCCGTGTAGGACTGGGGGTCGTCGCCGCCGAAAAGAATTTCCTCGTCCAAGGGCAATTCCTCTTTTCTGCTGCGGACAAAGTTGTATGCCTTGTTTCGGGCAATAGTGCCGATGTATTCCTTGACCTTATTTTCCCTGACATTATAACGGTTGCACCAAAGGGTGACAAAAATATCCGACATAAGCTCCTCGCAGTCCTCCCGCCTGTCCTTGCCGATTATGCGGTAAACAATGGCACTAACATAGGCGGTGTATCGGCTGATAAGCATACAAAGGCCGTCGGTGCTGCCGTCCTTCAGCTCCGCAATTATTTTCTTTTCTGTCAATACATCACCCCCTCCGCCTGAATTAGGAAAGCTTTCTTGTCTATAATAACACATTATTCGGAATTTGGTTGCGCCTGTTTAAAACTTTTTAAAAATTTTCTATGACTTTACAAATAAAAGGTGAGAACTTTTCAGAATTCATTCGTTAATATAGATGAAAGGGAATTTTTTCGGAAGGGGGTCAGGCTATGGGCAATTTGAGCAATGAAGATAAGGGCGCAGAAAGCTACCGCCGTTTCCTTGACGAGGGAGACGAGGGCGGCATTGTGGAAATCATAAGAGACTACAAGGACGGTCTGCTGCTCTATCTCCTGGGCTTTACCAAAAACTTCCACACAGCTGAGGAGATAATGGAGGAAACCTTTGTAAAGCTGGTGGTGAAACGCCCCAAATACACCGAAAAATATTCCTTTAAAGCATGGCTGTACGCTATCGGGAGAAATGCCGCTATTGATCACCTGCGGCGCAGCTCCAAATTTCCCGAGCTTTCCGCCGAGGAGCTGGCGGAGACCCTCACCGACAAAAATACCCTTGAAAGATCTTATATAAGAGAAGAGCAGAAAATAGCGGTACACAAGGCAATGGAAAAGCTTTGCAACAAATACAGACAGGTGCTGTACCTTTCATATTTTGAAGGACTGAAAAACCCCGAGATCGCCGCCATAATGAAGAAAAGCAAGCGGCAGACCGAGAACCTTATCTATCGCGCAAAGCAGGCGCTTAAAACCGAGCTTGAAAAGGAGGGCTTTGTTTATGAAGAATTATAATGAAGTAGCCGAAAGCGTATTTGAACGCAGCAAAGAGCTTATTATCAAAAAAAATAAAAGAAATATGAGAATAATGACGGCGCTGAGGATTTCGGCGATATGTCTGGTGCCGGTGTGCGCCATAGGGTTCGGTACTCGGTGGAACGGCGGGCAGGGCGGCGATATTGCCCTGTCGTCAAGCAGCACTTCACAGCCATTTGCTTCCAATACCTACGATACAAATGTTCTTGCCGATCCCAAAACCACAGCGGACGAAAGCAAAATTCCCGCTTCAACGACTGTCCCGACAGCAGCGCACACCCACGATTGTATCAGCAGTCCGATTTCGGTCAAGAAAGATCATTTTGAAACGCCGCCGGAAAACGGAAAGGTATACATTTCCTCAGTGCTGCAAGAAACTATTGAATTCTACGGCGACAGCTTTAGGGACGGCTGCAAAGCGCCATATTCAGTAATTTTGGATTACTACAAGGACGGTGAGCTTGTGAAGCTTTCCAAGGAGCTTGGTGACAGTGAATGCGCCAGACTTCATAACTTTATATATGACCTTTATGACTATGACAACGAAGAATACCCCACAAGCGCATCTTTGAGCTGCGTAGTAACCTGGAAGAATAATAACAGGGATACGGAAGAAGCCAAACTCTTTGGCGCTCTTTATAAAGGGCAGATAGAAAATTTCCCTCCAAATGAAGAATATGCTATTGTGCTTGATCTGCTTGTTTTTGGAGCGGACTCGGACTCATTCTCCGATTCCACCTCTGAAGAATTTCCCGATTCCTCCTCGCAAGAATTTCCCGCCTCCTCAAAGAATTTTTGCCCCGATCATGATGCAAGCTATATTTCAAGCTATCCAAAGCACGGCACGGATTATGATCATGCGCCCGCCAACAACACAGTATATATTTCCGAGATTTTAGGTGAATGTATGGACAATAACTCACAGCTGTTTGATGACGGCTGCTGTCAGCTGTATCAGGTGAAGCCTGTGTATTTCAAGGACGGAAAGGTCTTTGAGCTTGACGAACTGCTTCTTTCCGACGAAAGTCAAAGATTACTGCCTTTTGCTTATGAGAATTTTGATCCCATACGTTGCCTCACATGCATTATTGATACCTTTTACCACGACATCGATACCTTTGGCAACGACAACGACAATCACGGTATTGAATTACGGCTGACAAAGGAGCAGATCGAGAGCTTCCCCGCCTCCGAGGAATACGGAATTTCCCTTTTCCTGGCGTACAACTATTATGTAGAAGCGGACGGAGGATATAATATCGAAGATCCCGAATTTGCCGACGGACATTTTTGACAGCTTTATTGATTTGATCCCATACATTTAATAAACCGCGCAGGCTGTAATGGCTTGCGCGGTTTATTTTGTGCTCTTAGGGAAGGTGCGGCAGATTTAGGGTTCTCTCAGGGAAGTTGTGCGAGTGGTAGCCCTCTCTTAGAGATGTTGTGCTGATTTTTTCTTCTTGTTATGTCACCGCGACCCTTCAAGCGCTTCAAGCATCTCCATATAAGTTTCATCGGACAGCTTTACGCAAACATCACTTACTCCCTCATAAATAACATATCCGCCTGCAAGAAGATAAAATCTCGCTTCTATACCGCCTTTTAAATCAAAATACAAATGAGACAGCCTTTTATTAAAAATGCTTTGCTCTTTCGCACCAAGGGGAATGCTGTCACAGGGAATAAATTCGGCAGAATCTATCTCGGCGATAAATTTTTCTACCAGTTCATCGTTTATAAGGTAATGCTTTTCTTTCAGACCTTGCGCCCATGAATACTGACTCTCGTACAGCAGTCTCAAAAAGTTTTCGGATAAATGCAGCTTGTCCTCAAGAAGCTCCGAGCCTTTCTTGAACTCCCACCCCGTTTTTCGTACAAAGATCCAGACAGAAAGGCTTTCTTTGATACACAGCATAAATGAGGGATCATAGCCTTTGACAGTATAAACATCGCCATTGACAGTGCCTGTAAAATCCTCATTTCCCCAATCGGTGATCAAACTGCTGTGAGACATTTTTGCAGTGCCAAGCTTTTCTCCCGCAAGATCGGGATTGGTAAAAATAGATCCATGCCCTTCGTATAAATTTCCTTGGTATATAAAGCAGGGGATCAAGCTTGCATGTATATCTTCGTCCAAGTAATCTTCATCAGCGGGAATTCTGCCCTGCCGATCTGCGGAAGAAAACCACACAAACACCCCTGCCGCTATCATACACAAGCAAGCTGCCAACGCTGCCCACCTAACATATCTTCGTTTCGGCTTGAACACTGCCGAACCGCTTCGCAGTCTGTCGACTTCTTCAATAATATCATCGTCCAGCATATTCAAAGCGCTGCTGATATTTTCCCCATTCATATAATTCATATATCATAGCCCTCCTTTGTCGGATATTTTTTAAGTCCCTGTCTTGTTCGGTACAGCAAACTTTTGACCTTGGATTCGCTCATTTTGCAGTAAGCCGCTATATCCTTGACCGAATCGGAAAAATAGTATCTTGCAGCAAAGATGCTGCGCGCCTGAGGTGAAAGTGTTCGCAGATAAGCATTTATCGCCTCTGCCAACAGCTTTGTATCTGCCACAAGCTCCGCTGTTGTATTATCGGGAACACACTCCTCCAACTCGCAAATGGAGATCGCATACTCCGAGCCTTTCCTTTTCTCCCGATTTTTCATGCGGAAAAGATCAATAGACAGCTGTCTTGTGATCTTCCCCAGATATGCGGAGAGGACTTTCGGCTCGTGGGGCGGTATGGAGCGCCACGCTTTGAGGTAGGTCTCGTTTACGCATTCCTTGCTGTCCTCTTGATCCGATAGGATATTATAGGCTATCTTCATAAGATAACGGCTGTATTTTTGCTCCGTTTCCTTAATGGCTTGCTCGTCCCGCTTTTGGTATAGTGCGATTATTTCTTCGTCCCACATTTGCGAACCTCCCTTCACTTTGCTTTTCGGTCAATGCTTTGCTGTATTATCTGATTTGGACGTCCTCACTATATATACCGACAAAATTTTGCTTTGGTTGCATGGTGTTTCAAAAAATTTTATTAAAAACTAAACCGAGGCACAACAACAAAGTGTCTCGGTTTAGTTTATAAAATCAAGCTTTACCAAAAATGAAATTTAATAACATCAAGCTTTAGCCAACGCCCTTTTTCCTATATCGGTACGGTAATGCGCCTTTTCAAAGGAAATATCTTTGACGGCAGCATAAGCTTTATCAAGAGCGCCCTGCAATGTCTCATCAGTGGCAGTAACACCCAGCACTCTGCCGCCCGAGGTAAGATACTTACCGTTTTCCAGCTTGGTTCCCGCATGGTAAACGCAAACGTCCTTGTGCGCCGGGCACTGTCCCTTTTCGTCCAAGCCGCCTATCTCCTTGCCTGTGTCATACTTTTCGGGATAGCCGCCGCTTGCCATAACAACGCATGCGCAGGAATCACCGCTCCACTTTACATCAAGGCTGTCAAGCTTTTCTTCCCAAACTGCCTCGATAATATCCACCAAGTCGGTTTCCAGCAAGGGCAATACCACCTGCGTTTCGGGATCGCCGAAGCGACAGTTGTACTCAATGACCTTTGCCCCCTTGGGAGTGAGCATCAAGCCGAAATAGAGACAGCCTTTAAAGGGTCTGCCCTCTTTTTCCATAGCTCTTATGGTAGGCAGGAAGATCTTTTCCATGCACTCCGCCTGTTTTTCGTGCGTATACAAGGGGTTGGGGGCTACGGTACCCATGCCGCCTGTGTTCAGACCCTTATCATCATCATAAGCTCTCTTGTGATCCATGGAGCTGATCATAGGCTTGACGGTCTTGCCGTCGGTGAAGACTAAAACCGTTACCTCAGGACCTGTCAGATACTCCTCAATAACTATCTCACTGCCGCTTTTGCCGAATTTCCCGTCAAGGAGCATGGACTTTACCGCATTTTCCGCCTGCTCTTCATTTTCCGCGATAATAACGCCCTTGCCCAGCGCCAAGCCGTCGCACTTTATTACTGCGGGGTAGCTGTTCTTTTCCTTGATATATGCTATGGCTTTATCCGCGTCTGTGAAGGTCTCATACTCTGCTGTGGGAATACCGTATTTTTTCATAAGGGCTTTGGAGAACACCTTGCTGCCCTCTAATATAGCGGCGTTCGCCTTAGGTCCGAAGGTCTTGAAGCCCGCCTCGTTGAGCTTGTCCACCATACCCATTACCAAAGGATCATCGGGAGCAACAAACACATAATCTGGGTTCAGCTTTTTTGCAAGATCAACAATGCCGTCAATATCTGTTGCCTTTACGGGAAAGCACTCCGCAAGTGCGGAGATACCGCCGTTTCCGGGAGCAGCGTACAGCTTGTCGACCTTTGGGGAGCGGCTCAGGGCAGTGATTATTGCGTGTTCGCGACCGCCGCCGCCTACTGTTAATATTTTCATTATACTTTATTCCTTTCTTTACCTCTTTACCGCCTTTACTATAAGAAAATTAGATTTGATATACTCCCTAACAATATCAGGGCTTTTTTCCACAGCCCAAGGCTCGGGCAAAGGCTCCACCACATCGGTAATGACAAAGCCGCTGTGGGCTATCTCGGTAAGAATTTCACCCATAGGGCGGTGATATTTTGTAAGCTCCTCGCCGAACCAATGGATCTTTCTTACTCCGCTGCGGTTGTAATCCGAAAAGGTGAAGGAGACTCGGTTTCCGTTTTCGTCAAAGTTAAAGTGACTTATATTCTCGTCTATCGCAGCGGTCATGATAGGATGCTCCTGCGAATACAGAAGTATGCCGTTATTGTTCAGAAGTCCGAAAATATCACTCATCAGTTTTTTAAAATCCTCGGCATAGTGAATAGCAAGGGAGCTGTAAACAAGATCAAATTTCGTATTAAGAGATGAAATTTCGGTCATGTTCATCTGTCTGTACTCTATATCGGGGTTTGCAGACTCTTTTTTTGCCACATCAAGCATTTTTTCGGAAATATCTATTCCGATAACCTTTTTTGCCCCTTTTTTGATGAAATCAAGACAATTGTGACCGTATCCGCAGCCTATATCAAGAACAGTTTTCCCTTTCAGCTCGGGCAGCATTTTTTCCATTGCGGGCTGTTCAAGGAGATCGTTCATACAGGTATCATTGCTTCTCAGCTCCCGATATCCGTCAAAAAAATTCTGATTGTCAAAAATATTCTGTTCCGACATACTTTCCTCCTTACTGTTATGTTTCCACTATAATACCACTTGCAAAATAAATCTGCAAGCAACTTGGGACAAACAGCACTCGCACAGGGATAACACACGCAGAAAAATCCGTCCTCCTTATAAAATTATGACTGCGATCAATGGTGGAACAGTCTGATACCCGTAAACGCCATAACCATGCCGTACTTGTTGCAGGTTTCGATAACATTATCGTCACGGATAGAACCGCCCGGCTCTGCAACATACTTTACGCCGCTTCTGTGTGCTCTCTCGATATTATCTCCAAAGGGGAAGAATGCGTCCGAACCGAGAGAAACATCGGTAAGCTTATCCAGCCACGCTCTTTTTTCTTCCTTGGTGAACACTTCGGGCTTTACCTTGAAAATGTTCTGCCATGCGCCCTCGGCAAGCACGTCCATATAATCCTCACCGATATAGTTGTCGATAGCGTTGTCACGGTCGGGGCGGCGGATACCGTCCACAAACTGCAAGCCCAAAACCTGGGGCGACTGTCTCAGCCACCAGTTATCCGCCTTTGTTCCCGCAAGCCTTGTGCAGTGAATGCGGCTCTGCTGTCCCGCGCCGATACCGATAGCCTGTCCGCCGCAAGCGTAAGCAACGGAGTTGGACTGTGTGTATTTCAAGGTTATCATTGCAATTGCAAGATCGATCTTTGCGCTGTCGGGAAGGTCTTTATTATCGGTGACGATATTTCCAAAGAACTCGTCGTCTATCTTCAACTCGTTTCTTCCCTGCTCAAAGGTGATGCCGAAAACCTGCTTGCGCTCGATCTGTTCGGGGATATAGTTTTCGTCTATCTGAATCACCGCATAATTGCCCTTTTTCTTGGATTTGAGGATCTCAAGAGCTTCATCATCATAGCCGGGAGCGATTATTCCGTCGGAAACCTCTCTCTGCAGCATTTTTGCGGTATCAACGTCGCACTTGTCGGACAAAGCCACAAAATCGCCGTAGCTGCTCATTCTGTCCGCGCCTCTTGCCCTTGCATAGGCGCAAGCCAAGGGAGAAAGCTCGCCTAAATCGTCCACCCAATATATCTTTTTGAGAGTGTCGGTCAAAGGCAAGCCCACTGCCGCGCCTGCGGGAGAAACGTGCTTAAAGCTGGTGGCTGCGGGAAGTCCCGTAGCCTTTTTCAGTTCCTTTACAAGCTGCCAGCCGTTAAAAGCGTCCATAAAGTTGATGTAGCCGGGCTTTCCGTTTAATACGGTTATAGGCAGATCCTTTCCATTTTCCATAAAAATGCGGGAAGGCTTCTGGTTGGGGTTACAGCCGTATTTTAATTCAAGTTCGTTCATGCTGTTCTTTCCTTTCTTTTTTGGTTTTTATGATCAGTCAAAATCAATGTAAATAAAATACTTTCCGCAGTGGAGGCATTTGAACAGATACCCCTCGTTATTCTCTAAATGCTCTTTGGCGTCCTCAAGATCAATGCAGCAGATATCCTCTCTGTAGGTATCTTCGATCTCCTTTGCAATACCTGCTTCTTCAAGCTGTGACCATGTGTAATAGCCAAGAAAAGCGCAATAGTCATCGCAATGACCGAGCCAGTATTCCTGCTGCCAGCCGCAGTAGCCCGGGGTGCGGTGTATAAGCTCATCTGTTTTCGCAGGGTCGCTTACCTCGTCAGCGCTTTCTACGTCCTGAAACTCTCCGTCAAACTTTTCCGCCGCCTTGCCGCTTGCTATACATTCGGGGCAAAGATAGTCAACATTTTCTATCGAGTAAAAGGGTCTGTGATAGTACACATCTGTCTCTTTTCCGCAGCAGTCGCAGGTCACTGTCTGATCGTTTTTGAACATTCCCGTTTTCAGAGGGTCGGGGTGATATTTGAAGGTGTGATCGCTCATTAGTCCTCCTTAAGATTGTTCTCCTTGAAGCCTGTTTTCATAAGATATGCAGGGCAGGTTCTTACTTTAAATTGTCGGCGCTCCACTTGTCACCGTCGCTTTCAAAGCCATAGCAGACCTCGTCCAAAAGCCACTTATCTTCAACAAACCGCAGTACAAACTTATGCTTGCTGTCTACTCCGCGGCTGTAATGGGTCTCCACCACTGCTCTTGCGGCGGTTTTCATAATGAAGCTTGCCCTGCATTCGCCATCAATATAACCGTACTTTTGAGGATTTCCAAAGGAAGTGCCGATGCCCTTGCTTAAAAGCTTTTCGGTACAGCAGGGTCTGACGATCTCGCCCAAACGCTCCTTATATTCGGCTTTAAGCTCTTTCTCTCCCGGTGCAAGCTGGTTTTTCGGTATTCCCAACTCTTCCTTTTTTGCCCTTAGTTCTTCACAGCGTTCATAAACTTCTTTTTCGAGAACATTTATTTTTCGGAGCAAGGGGAATAAAATTCCGCAGATCTCCTCCTGCTTGTCTTTAAATTTCTCGCTTGCCTCGTTAATTATTTCCATAAGCACCTCTCAAATCTCAATATAATACCATTTGCGCTGATCCTCATAACCGCTGTAGACCTCGTCCACAAGCCATTTTCCCTCAACAAGCTTCAGCACGAATTTGTGCTTTTTTTCAGAGGATCTTTCTTTGTAATGTGTTATTACAACAGCGGTGTCGGCTTTTTTCATAGTAAAGTCAACGGTGTACATGCCCTTGATATAGGCATATTCGGCGGTGAGACCGATATGGGCGGGGTGGATCAGCGACATTTCCTTTTCGGTGCATTTGCCTTTTATCACCTCGGCATATTCCGCCTTGCATTTTTCCATTATCTCCGAAAGATTTTCGCTCTTTTCCGCAAGGGTAAGCTGTTTCTGCTCCATTCTCTGCATACGGAGAACCGCTCTCTCCTGGATAGGAAGAATTTCGTTCAGCAGTCCGAAAAGTGTTGATACTATTTCTTCCGCCTTATCCTCATATTTTTTGGGAGTTTTTAAAATATTGATTTCCATTTGTACCGCTTACTTGTTTTTGTTCACAATTCTGCTTTCGTATTTTCCTGTTTCAATATCGATATATCTTGTAAACAGGGAAACCTTGTTATCCTCATTAAGATTATCCCAAACAAGCTTTGTAAATCCGTCAAGGTCAAGGTCGGGGATCTCGACTCTCTTAGGCTCTCCCTCAAAGGAAGGCAAAGGCTCGCCGTTAGCCTTGTAGGTATGGATAAATCTGCCCTCGCCCTTTAAAGGATTATTGTAGGCGTAGGTGTAGCGAAGTACGGAATCGGGGTTTCCGTTGTCGCTTTTTAATATACTCATAGCATAATTCATTGAATTGTTTTCAATATGTATAATTCCCGAAATGCGGGGTGTGTAGTTGGGAGCGTCGTCCTCAAACTCTCTTGTTCTCAAAGACTGCTCAAAGGTCAGCTGTCTGTCCATACCCTCATAAATAGTGTCTGTCTGGTCGCCGTTGGTAACAATTGTCTTGTTACCCATTACACGGACTGGAGCGTAAATAATAAGATGAGGGTCAACCATTTTTGAGGGGTCAAAGGCCTCGGTGCGTATGCCCTCGCCCTCCTCAACAAATACACGGTTGCGGCTGTTCACACTTCTGCCCATTATGAAATAAGCGATGACAGCTTTCTTCTCATCGGGAGTCTTTCCGATAAGGATTCCCCTGCCGTGGTATTCAAGGGAGTTCAGTTCTTCTTTGATAGTTTTGATTTCCATGGTCTTACCTCCTTGATAAAGGGCTTTTGCCCGAATTTACTTGTAGTTATTACAATATTATAATTTACCGATAGTTATCACTATTGAATTTACTTACAGTTATCACAATTTCAAAATCTACTCATAGTTATAATAATATTAGAATTTACCCAAATAGCATACAGTGATGTTATTCACATCGACTAAGCCGTCCTTTTGGTATTTCTCAAAAAGCCCCGTCAACGCTTCCCTGAACTCCGCAAACCTGCTGTCGCTCTCTTTCAGCGCATAGGAGCATGACAGCTCTCTGCCGATATAGCTGTCTAAGTCCATTTTCCTGTTGTTTTCGATAACAAAGGTTTCGATCTGTGAGAAAAAGCCTTTTTTAAGTTCCTCCTCGCCTGCCTTGACGCTTTCGGTTGCAAGATGATCAACGTGAGCTATGCCGCAGTATTCCTTAAAAACGGCGTTTCTTTCCTCCAAAAACTCTGCGCCCCGTCTTTCGTTATAGATAATTGCAGTGCTTCCCGTTGGTTTCAGAATACGCCCGCATTCTTTTTTAAAGCCGTCTCTGTCAAACCAGTGAAAAGCCTGGGCGGCTGTAATAAGATCTACGCTGTTATTTTCCAGACTTGTGTTTTCCGCCGTACCGTTCACAACTTCGACACCTGCAATTTCAAGCTTTGACCGCATGTCGTCGTTAGGCTCCACCGCTGTAATTTTCCACGGCTTTACGGTAAGGCATTTTGTGAATTTTCCAGTGCCTGCGCCTATATCCGCCACGGTTTCGGCTTTTGTCCTTTCATAAAGCCAATCTATAAGTTCCACGGGATAGGTGGGGCGGAATTTGCTGTACAGATCGGCTATTCCCGTAAATTTTCCTTCGTTCATACTATCTCCTTAACATGAACTTATTAAGTTCTTTTATCCATTATGGAAGATTTGACAAAAATGTTTCAAGGTCTTTTAACCACTGTGGAACATATTTTCCCTCAAACACTATCTCACCGTTCCGATACTCCCCTGCAAACACAAATCCGTTTTCGTTATCGAAAAAATGAACCTCGTCACAATAAGGCAGCACCTTCGCTAGATCCTGAAAGCGGTTTTGAAATCTTCTGACAACATCGTCTGTGGGTATATCGTGTCCGCCTTTTTTTACACGGTTTTCTATCCTGTGTAGGCTTTCCTCCGCCGAGTTCAAGGCAACATAAAACAGTCTGATATGATAGCCCTTGTTTCTGGCGGCTTGTATCGTCCTTAACACTCTTTTTCCCGAAAGGGTGGTTTCCTGCGAAAAATCCAGATCATTTTCAAGGCAGTGCGAAATAATTCCGAGAGCGGCTTTTCCGCCCATTAAACTGCTGCCGTGAATTTTTATCAGATCATCTGCATTTACAATTACTCCTAAGGAGCTGTCAACACGTGACAGAACGCCTGTCAAAGAGCTTTTGCCCACTCCGTTCACACCGCCGATAACAGTAAATCTTTTCATACTGACAATTCCTTATCTTATAAACCGATGTTCTTAAATTCCTCTGTCAATATCATTTGCAAAATTCCACACTCTGTTGGGATCAAAGTTGTCCCATGCGCCGCAGCCCTCATAAGCTCCGAGATAAAGCAGTTTATTGTCTAAAATGGTTATCTCCAAGCCGTGTTCGGCTTCCCATGAGCAGTTGCATTCAAGGTGGTAGCCAATGCCCTCGCCCTCGGGAGTGTCAACTATCAGAGTGGCGGGATAGATCTGGGACTTGATCTCCTCGGCGGGAGTTTCCTTTGTCACCTTTATGGTCATCTCATTCCACTCGTCCCATTCCTCGCCGCAAAGGTCAATGAAAAACAGGCAGTAGCGTTTTGCCGCTTCCCATATTTCCCTGACTGTTTCTTCGGGCAGATTATTCAGTGCCTCGGCGCACTTTTCCGCATAAGCTATATCCGTGTCCTCATCAATGGAAACCTCGATCTCTTCATCAAACAGATCCCACTGCATTACGCCTTCAAGACCGTACTCGCCCTCCTGAATGTCATTGATCAACATACGCTTTTCCGTCCTTTACAGTAATTCTTCCCTCGCAAAACAGCCTTGCCGCTTCGGGCAGAATGAGCCACTCCGCTTCCTCCATAACTCTCTTTTGGAGAATTTCGGGGGTATCGCCGTTTCTGACCTCCACTGCCTTTTGCAGAATGATAGGTCCTCCGTCGCACTCCTCGGTCACAAAATGCACTGTTGCTCCTGTGACCTTGACGCCTTTCTCCAAAACTGCTTCATGGACGTGCAGTCCATAGTAACCCTTTCCGCAAAAGCTGGGGATAAGGGCGGGGTGAACGTTCATCATTTTATAGGGGAAAGCCTTGCAGACGCTTTCGTCAAGTATGGTGAGAAAGCCCGCATAAACCACCAAGTCCGCCTTTTCTTCGATCAGCAGCTCGGTCATTGCCTTGCTGTAAGCGGCAACATCGGAGTATTTCTTTCTTTCGAGAACAACGCTCTTTATGTTATTGTTCTTTGCTCTCTCCAAAGCGTATACATCGGGCTTGGAGCTTATTACGCAAGTGATTTTTCCGCCGCCCAGATTGCCCGCCTTTTCAGCGTCAATGAGCTTTTGCAGGTTTGTGCCGCCGCCTGATACCAATACAACTATATTCATATTTCTTCCTCCAAAAGGGTAAAACGATCTCAATTTTCCGGACAGTGTCTTTTTTCGGAAAGTGACAATGGCTCAATTTAACAGCACGTCTGTTAAATTATCTCGATCCCCTCATCACCCTTAACGATCTCACCGATACAATAAGCCTTGATACCGTGATCGGAGAGTATCTCAACTGCCTTATTTGCGTCATCGCTGCCAACAACACAAGTCATACCGATACCCATATTAAATGTATTATACATATCACGCTCGGGTATATTGCCCTCCTCCTGCATAAGACGGAAAATATAGGGCACTTCAAAGGAATTTTTGTTGACCCTTGCAGTAAATCCGTCAGGCAATGAGCGGGGAACGTTTTCGTAAAAGCCGCCGCCTGTGATATGACTTATTGCCTTGACCTCCACCTTGGAAATAAGGTCAAGAACGGGCTTTACATATATTTCGGTAGGGGTCAGCAAAGTTTCGCCCAAGGTCTTTCCGTCGGGCAGCACTCTTTCCAAAACCTTAACGTCATTTATATTGAATATCTTTCTTACAAGAGAAAATCCGTTGCTGTGAACGCCTGTGGAGGCAAGACCGATTATAACGTCTCCCTCTTTCACCTTGCTGTTATCAAGCATTTTTGACTTATCTACAACGCCTGTGGTGTAGCCTGCAATGTCGTATTCGTCCTCGGGCATCATTCCGGGGTGCTCGGCAGTCTCGCCGCCTATAAGAGCGCAGCCCGATCTGACACAGCCCTCGGCAACTCCGCTGACTATGCTTGCAACCTTTTCGGGAACGTTTTTGCCGATAGCGATGTAGTCAAGGAAAAACAAAGGCTTTGCTCCGCAGCAAATTATATCGTTTACACACATTGCCACCGCGTCAATGCCAATGGTATCATGCTTGTTCATAAGCATGGCAAGCTTAAGCTTTGTGCCTACACCGTCTGTTCCCGAAACAAGAACGGGTTCTTTGATATCCGAAAGGTCAAGCTGAAAAAGACCTCCGAATCCGCCGATACCTGTAAGCACACCGGGGATAAAGGTGCGCTCCACGTCCTTTTTCATGAGCTTAACTCCCTCGTAGCCTGCGGTAACGTCAACGCCCGCCGCCTTGTAGCTCTCGGAAAAACTGTTCTTCATAGTCTTTTTCTCCTTTTATAATTATTAACTTTGTAATATCTTGCTTTCAAATTTATCCTTTGGCATTTCATCGGGCACTTCTATAGGGTATTTTCCCGTGAAACAGCCCGAACAAAAACCGCACCTTGCTTCGGGAGCGATCTTAAGCACATTTTCGGGGCTGAGATAACCTAAAGAATCCGCATGGATAGATTCTCTTATCTCGTCAATGCTCATTCGGCAGGCTATCAACTTGTCCCTGCTGTCAATATCCACTCCGAAAAAACAGGGGTTGGTAAAAGGCGGTGAGGAAATTCTCACATGGACTTCCTTTGCTCCCGCCTCGCGGAGCAGATTCACCGTTCTTCCGCAGGTGGTGCCTCTGACAATGCTGTCATCTATCATGACCACACGTTTTCCCCTTACAGCATCGGCTATGGGGTTAAGTTTTATCCTGACCGAGTTTTCACGCATTCCCTGTGCGGGCTGGATAAAAGTCCTTCCCACATAGCGGTTTCTCACAAAGCCAACACCGTATGGTATGCCCGATTCGAGGGAATAACCCAAAGCCGCTTCAAGTCCGCTGTCGGGAACTCCCACAACTATATCCGCGTCAACGGGGTGTTCCTGAGCCAGAAACCGTCCTGCCTGTATCCTCGCCTTGTGAACGCTTTGTCCCGCAATAACGCTGTCGGGGCGGGCAATGTACACATACTCGAACACGCACATAGCCGATCTTCCGCCGCAGTGGGTCTTGATGCTCTCCATGCCCTTTTCGCTGACAGTAACTATCTCTCCCGGCTCAATATCGCGGATAAATTCAGCCCCCACGCTGTCAAGAGCGCAGCTTTCACTTGCTGCCGCAATTCCGCCGTTTGGCAGTCTGCCAATGCAAAGGGGACGAAAGCCGTTAGGGTCTCTTGCAAGTATCATCTTTTTGGCTGACATTACTATAAGAGAATATGCGCCCTTTATTCTGTACATTGCCTTTTCCACCGCTTCCTGTATAGAGCCGCTGGTAAGCCTTGCTTCCGTTATGGCGTAGGAAATTACCTCGGTGTCGTTGGTGGAGTGGAAGATAGCCCCTTTAAGCTCGTAGCTCTGCCTTAATTCAAGGGCGTTTACCAAGTTTCCGTTATGGGCTATTGCCAGGGGTCCTTTTATATGCCTTACCACAATAGGCTGAATGTTGGCATCCGTGGTGTTTCCCGTGGTAGAATACCTCACATGACCTATGGCTATTTTCCCCTTTGGAAGCTTGCTGAGGTTTTCGTTATCAAAAACCTCATTGACCAAGCCAAAGCCCTTGTGATAGCTGAAAACTCCGCTGTCGTTTACAACGATTCCGCAGCTTTCCTGCCCTCTATGCTGGAGGGCGTACAAGCCGTAATATACCGTATTGGCGTTTTCGGCAGGCTCGTTTGTGTAAACGCCGAAAACTCCGCATTCATCATGAATATTGCCAAACATAGCTGTGCTGTCCTTTCTTTGAACTGCACCCGAATTTCTTTTGTTTATTTATCTCTCTGTATATTTTTATTGTATTTATACTATCCGAATCACTCTTTGCCGTTCCAGCAGTAAGTGCAAAGCTTGCATTGGGGAAGTCCTACTGCCTTAACGGTTCCCTCCAAGGACTGGAAGCCCAAAGAGGTGAGCTTCAGGCGCTTGCATATCTCGGCTCTCAGGCGCTTTCCTCTTTCGGTGTTGGAGTCGCTGTATTCCTCTATGTACTTTACACCCTCCTCGCCCTCAAACTCGTTGATAATGCTCCTTGCGATCAGATCAAGCTCCGAGGTGCTGCGGGAGAAGTTGAGATATTTACAGCCGTACATAATAGGAGGGCAAGCTGAACGCATGTGAACTTCCTTTGCACCGTTAGCATACAGGAATTCCACCGTTTCCCTCATCTGTGTACCTCTTACGATACTATCATCTACGAAAAGCAGCTTTTTGCCCTCGATAAGCTCTCTTACGGGGATAAGCTTCATTTTTGCAACCTTGTTTCTCATAGACTGATTTTGTGGCATAAAGCTTCTGGGCCAGGTGGGAGTGTACTTTATAAAAGGTCTTGCAAAGGGAATCCCACTGCGGTTTGCGTAACCTATGGCATGAGGCAGACCCGAATCGGGAACGCCGCATACATAGTCCACATCGGGAAGCAGTCCTCTTTCAATATCCCTTTCAGCCATTATCTCACCGTTTCTTGTGCGCATGGTTTCAACGGTAACTCCCTCATACACCGAGTTAGGATAGCCGTAATATGTCCACAGGAAGGTACAAATGTTCATATCAGTGCCACCCTCACTCAATACCTCCACCTTATCGGGGGTGATCTTTACGATCTCGGCAGGCAGCAATTCTCTGTACCACTCATAGTCTAACTTCTGGAAAGCAAAAGATTCAAAAGAGAAGCAATAGCCGTCCTCTTTCTTACCTATTATAATGGGCAGTCTGCCCTTTTTGTCGCGGGCGGCGATAATACCGTCCTCGGTAAGTATCAT
>JAAVIE010000129.1 GCA_014799325.1 Oscillospiraceae bacterium | reverse complement strand
TATAACTTGTGCTATCTGGGCAGTTGTGAGAGTGGTGACCCGCATTATTTAACTTGTGCTATCAGGGCTGTTGTGAGAGTGGTGACCCACATTTTTTAACTTGTGCTATCAGGGCTGTTGTGAGAGTGGAAACCCGCCTTTAAGGAAACAAGTGATAATTTTTCACCGCTTTTAGAGGTGTTGTGCTGATTTTTACGGCTCTCCCAAGAACCTTGACATAAAATAGGGGCTGTTTTTTTACAGCCCCTCTTCACCTTTATATCATAGCCACCCTGATGATCTTCTCCACAATCTGTTCACAGCTCTTATCTGCGCAGTCCACCTTGAAATCCGCATACCTATTATACAGCGGTGTGCGCTCTGCCATGATCTCCTCCAGACTCTCTCCTCTCCTGCAGGCTACGCCCCTCGTCTTTATATTGGCAAGCCTTATCTGCAGATCGTAAACGGGCAGATCGAGGTAAACGCAGATGCCATTGCGCTTTAGGTGCCGCATTCCCTTTTCACAGAAAACGGCGCTGCCTCCCGTAGCTATTACCATGTCCGACTCCTCGGAAACGGACAGCAGGGCGTTTTCCTCATACCGCTTGAAGCTGTCAAGTCCGTTGAGATCGATCAGCCTTTGCAGGGTGTTTCTCTGCTGTACCTGGATTATCAGATCGGTATCTATAAAGCCCGTACCCAGGGCTTTTGCCAAAAGAACGCCTACTGTGCTTTTTCCGCAGCCCGGCATTCCTATCAAAATTATATTTTTCACTTTTGTACCATACTTCCCCTTAGGGAAACTCTCCTTATCTGTTCTGCACTTTTTTCTTTTTATCTCTCATCAATACCAGCTTGGTATAACTCTCTGGTAATTTTCATAGTCCTCCGACAGCTTTTGCGCACGAAGCACAGCCGCGTCCAGCTCTTCCTTGCTGTCTGCAGCGTCTATGTCGCTCAGCGCAGTGTATGTCCTGTAAAAGCACAGCAGCTCAAAGAAATCCTTTGGCAGCTGTCCCTCAAACAAACCCTTTAACACACCTTTCATAAAAGGCAGGCTGTAGCTCTCCGAAAGAGATATGAGATCGGTAACGGGATCGTCCCACTGCGCCGTTTCCAGAGGCAGGATACCCACATTCAGATCCTTGTCAAGAAACAGCGAGTTGGCAGAAAAGCTTCCGTGTACCGCTGTCACAGGTCTGTTATCGGGCAAAGCGTGATATTTTTTCATAAGGGCGCTTGCTTCCGCGAAGCCCTCATAGTTTATCCCCTTTTCTCCCAGCTTGGTGAGGATAAGGAACATATCCTCATGGTGAACGGGCTTGTCGTCCTCCTCCGGGAGAATGGTGTGGAGCTTCTTCAGCAGCTTGCCTGCCTCTACCCCGAAGGAAAGCTGGTGAGAGGTGGAAAACTCCGGAAGCCGCCTTGCCAGATTGTCTCCGCAGAAAAAGTTGTACAGGCTGTAAACCATCGTGTCGTTGAAATACGCGCCGACTTCCAAGGGGGAAGAAACGTAAGCCCCACCCTCTTCAAAGATCCTGTGGGCGAATGCGGCAAGAGTCGCTTCCTCCTCATACCTTTCCGAAAAATCGGTCCTCAGCAGATAGTCCTTTCCGCCCTTTCTCACCGTGTACATTTTCAGACTTGGAGAGGGCTTTATTTTTTTTGCGGGAGAAAGCCCCTGATTTCCCGCCTTTGCTTCGCTTTCGGGGACATAGCAGGTTTCGGGAAAGTACCTATCGACCCTTTCCCACTGCTGATATCCCTCTATATCGGAAAGCTGTTTCAGCTCTTCTTCAGTAACTCCGTTATGCTCCAATTTTCCACCGTCCTCTTGTGCTTTAATATTATCTTTTTTGTATTTTTAGAAACTTGTGCCGATTTTTGGTTCTTTTAGGAATGTTGTGTGAGCAGAAGCCCGCTTGTCGGGGTGTTGTGGTGATTTATGCTCTCTCTTAGGAAATTTGTGCTGATTTCTGCCCAACTTGCCCTTAAATCAAAGCTTTGCGCTGATCTCCTTGAGATACTCGCGGAAACCCTCTCCCACCTCGGGGTGGTCAAGACCTACTTCAACTATCGCCTTGAGTATGCCCAGCTTGTTGCCCATGTCGTATCTTGTGCCTGTGAAATCCACACCTACCATTCCGTCGGTGCGGGCAAGCTCTTTCATAGCGTCGGTGAGCTGGTACTCTCCCCCTGCTCCCACAGGAAGCTTTTCAAGAATATCAAAGATTTTGGAGGGCAGTACACATCTTCCCAAAATCGAGAAGTTGGAGAACATCTCCTCGGGCTTAGGCTTTTCTATCATGTCGGAAATGTTGTATACATTATCATGGAGATGATCAACCTTCATACTTGAGTACTTCATTACAAGCTCTGTGGGAACTTCCTTCATTGCCACAGCGCCCTTACCTGTTTCCTCAAAAGCCCTGCATACCTGGGCTGTGGCAGGATCCTCCCCGATGATAACATCATCGCCGTAAAGCACCACAAAAGGCTCGTCGCCTATAAAAGTCCTTGCGGACATTACCGCGTCGCCAGTGCCTTTCATCTCCTGCTGGCGCACAAACTGTATCTTCGCAAGCTTGGGGATCTTCTTTACAGTTTCAAGGAACTCGGTCTTTCCCGCTTTTTCAAGCTGCCTTTCCAGGTCGGGGGAACGGTCGAAGTGATCCTCAACAACATTCTTTCCTCTGCTCAATACGATAAGGATATCCTCGATACCTGCTCTTGACACTTCTTCAACTATATATTGGATCGCGGGCTTATCCACGATAGTCAGCATTTCCTTGGGCATAGACTTGGTAGCGGGCAAAACGCGGGTGCCGAAGCCTGCCGCCAAGATAACTGCTTTTCTTACCTTCATTTTCTTTTGTCCTTTCTTTTTTGTCCTTATATATTTTTTGCTCATGCCGCTCTTGGCTGCATAGAACAAGTCGCTTTGCAGTAAACAAACAGGATAAAATTTAAAGTTATTATATCACATCTTGTCGTATTTGTAAAGAAAAAGAAGAAGGAAAATGCCCGAAATTTGGCTGAACGCTGTTCAATCCGTCTTTTCTTCGCCATTTTTTCAAAGAAAAAGCCAGTCCTTTTTTAATTCTCTGATATCCTGTCGAAAAAATAAAGGAGTGGCAGAAGATCCTGTTATTATCAGCATTTTTGACAAAAGGAACGGGGCGATTGAACACTGTTCAGTATCAGCCGTGGAGCAATAAAGATCAAAACAAGTAAAAAATTCTTCCCAAAACCTTGCCTTTTTTGTAATAAAGTGCTATACTTAAAATAATATTCAAAAAATAATCATTTATTAAATCATTTTTAAAATATTTTAAAAGGGTCGGTAAAAAATATGGATCATTATAACGAACAGCTTGTACAAAAACGGACGGAGACCTCCGATATAGTAAAAAGGGTACTGATAATCATAGCTACTGTAATCCTGAGCGCAATATGCGCTTTCGGGGCTTTTGTTTTCGGCTTTATGCCCTTGATAGTTGTGATATTCGGAATTTTTTATCTCTCTTGGTATCTGATCACCGCAACTTCAGTGGAGTATGAGTATATTATCACCAACAACGACATGGATATTGACAAGATCACAGGCAGAAGAAAAAGGAAAAGACTGATCACCGTAAAGCTCAACACCGTTACCGAATGGGGCGAGTACAAGGAGGGCATGGGCGTCAATGCAGACGCCACAGTCATAGCAAGCGACGCCTCGGGAGAGAGCGTGTGGTACGTTCTGGCAAAGCACGAGAAGTTCGGCAAGGTCATGGTGCTGTTCAATCCTACGGAAGAAACGGCGATCAATATAAATCACGGCGTGCCATTCCAGGCGAGGAAAAAGGATCTTGTGGCAAAAGAAAACGAAGAAGATAACGAAGACGAAAACCAGTAAAAATGCTCCCAACAGCAAAACTTCCCTAAAAGAAGGTTTCTAATCGCGCAGCTCTCCTGAAGGGCGGATCATCACTCTCACCTGTTTCCCGAAAAGTGGGCTGCTATTTGTACAGCTTCCCTAAGAGAGCCACAAATCTGCACAGCTCCCCAAAAGAAACAATAATTATAAAAAATTTAAAAATTTCTCTTGACATCGCTTCCAAATTTATGTATAATGTATATTGAGCATTACTCTTTAAGTTAAGCTTGTCCAAAAGACAGCTGCTTAAATGCTTTATGATAATTACCTTGTGTCCGATGACCCACGCAGTTATCCGGCATAGCCCAAGGGCAAAAGGAGGGATATAGATTGGCAGAAGTTCGTCTTGGAAAAAACGAATCCTTGGAAACCGCTTTGAAGCGTTTCAAGCGTTCCTGCGCCCGTGACGGCGTATTGGCTGAGGTTCGCAAAAGAGAACATTACGAAAAGCCTTCGGTAAAGCGTAAAAAGAAATCCGAAGCTGCCCGCAAGCGCAAGTTTAAGTAAATAAAGATGCCGGAGCGCGGCAATTTACTTAGAAAAAGGTAAACCGGTCAACTGACCGGTTTTATTTTTTCGTGTTGTGATAAAATATGAGCGGCTGACAAAGGCAAGATGTGCAGAATTGCCACAGTATGCCAATAATACGCGGAGGGTCAAATATGCTCTTTAAACCTACATGGTGGCTAAAAAACGTTTTGGAGATAGACGAAAAATTCATAAAAACCAATCATTTAAGAGGTTTTATTCTCGATTTAGACAACACTCTTTCCATGCACGGAAGCCCCGCCGCGGAACAGGGCGTCACCGAATGGCTGGCGGAAATGAAAAAGCTGGGTATGAAGCTCATTGTGGTTTCCAACAACACAAAAAAGCGGGTGGAGCCTTTGGCAGGAGAGCTGGGACTTGACTTTATCGCATTTGGGTGCAAGCCGCTGACTATGGGCATCACCAAGGCTCTCAAAAAAATGAACCTGCCAAAAAATTCCGTGGCTTTGGTGGGGGATCAGATCTTCACCGACATTATGGGCGGCAATTTCAAAAGAATGCCCACCATACTTGTGGAGCCTTTCCAAATGGAGGATAAAATTTCCTTTAAGCTGAAACGCAAGCTTGAAAATGTAGTTTTCCACAGAGAGAAACAGGCTCATAAGCTTATATCAAAAAACGGTAAATAGGACATAAATATAGACAATCATTATAAGGAGAAGTTTATGAAAAATGGTTTATCTATAGTCGTTATGGCAATAGCAATTATCGCGGTGCTGGTTGCCTGCGCAAATCTCTTCCTGTCCTTTCTTCCCGAAACAGGGGCAAGCCTTGTTCATCTTATAATCGCGGTATGCAACACAATAATGATCATAATCGTCACAAGGCAGAATCGCAGTAATAGCTCAAATAATTCGGATAACTCAAAAGCGCAGTGAAAGGATAAAAGTATCTTATGGCAATATCATTTGGTCCGGGGGGAAATTCCACAAGCTTCGGCAAGAAAAAGTTCCCCGAAGATCTCCCCGACTATTTAAAAAACTTAGGCTTGAATGGATTTGAAATAGAGTGCGGAAGAGGAGTAAGGATAGCGGAAAAAACCTACAAGCTCCTCCCCGATATAATAAAGGAGAATAATATAAACCTTTCCCTCCACACTCCCTACTTTATCTCCCTTTCAAGCGAAAAAGAGGAAACAAGACTGAACAGCCTTACTTATATAAAGGATTCGGCTGAAGCGGCTCATAGGTTAGGAGCAAGGAAGATCGTCATACACAGCGGCTCCTGCGCCAAAATGTCAAGGGAACAGGCGTTGGAGCTGGCAAAGGACACTCTCACAAGAGCCCAGAAAATGCTTGATGACGAGGGTCTTTCCGACATAATAATCTGCCCCGAAACTATGGGTAAGATAAATCAGCTTGGCACCCTTTCGGAGGTATTGGAGCTGTGCGGGGTGGACGACAGATTTCTGCCATGTGTGGACTTCGGGCATCTTAATGCAAGAACGCTGGGAGCTATAAAAACCAAAGATGATTATAAAAAGCTCCTTGACGAAATAGAAAACAAGCTGGGTCATGAGCGGCTGAAAAATTTCCACGTCCATTTCAGCAAGATAATGTACACCGCAGGGGGAGAAAAGGAACATCTTACCTTTGAGGATAAGGAATACGGACCGCAGTTTGAACCTCTTATGGAGCTGTTTGCGGAAAGAGGCTTAGAGCCTTCGGTGATTTGCGAAAGCGCGGGAACACAGGCAGAGGACGCAAGTGAGATGCAAAAATACTATTCCGAATTTTGTGAAAAAATGCAGAAGGGGCTGTAAAAAACCCACATATTTTTCACCCAAGAAACTTGTGCTGATTTGGGTTCTCTCAAGGAAAGCTGGCAGTAATTACCTGATTTAAAAAGAATTTAAAAACCGCCAAGATTTAAGATTTGTGGTACTAATCCCTTTTAAAGCTGTGGGATTAGTACGAAAAACTGGGCAAATTTAAATCTTGAGCTATTAGGTACTTCTCGGCAAGCCGAGAAGTACACGCAGCAAGCTGCTCTAACTGAGTTCGGCTTTTTGCTTGAAAAGCTGGGCAAAAAATCCGAACTCAGAGAGACTGTATTTTTCTGCATAGCTTTTCAAGCAGAAAAATGCAGTCTCAAATGATTCTTTTAAATTCGTGCTATCAGAATACATGTGCAATAGCACAAGTTAAAAAAATGCGGGTCACCACTCCCACAACTGCCCT
>JAAVIE010000128.1 GCA_014799325.1 Oscillospiraceae bacterium | reverse complement strand
CACAGGGCTGACTCACTATCTGATCGCAGGGGGAGATCTGAAGGCTAAATATTTCGGATATATTGAGCTTTTCTGCCTGCCCAGCGACAATATGCGCGCGTATACAGTGTCCAGGTTTTTTACCGAGGGACTGAACGACTATGGTACAGGCACCTTTGATCCTTCTAATATTCCAAATAGGGATTGGCTGGATAATACTTTGAAAAAGATCACAGATATTTTGAAGGAAAACTATGGCATTGATATACTTGTTGAGGGCAGCGGAAGATTCTCTGATTATCCGAAGTTTCCCGATACAATATATAAATAAAAAGGGACTGTAAAAAACAGTCGTCCTATTAAATACGTTTTGTTTTGTGTTGTGCATAAACATTCGCTCCCCCGCTTGACGGGGGAGCGTTTATAATTGTGTTGGTGGGGTGACGGTAACAAGTCATTTTTTATGTGGTGCTGTCAGATTTTTGCGTTTTGCTGTGGGAATTTTTATGTTTTCTTTTTATTTGAATATCTGCTTTTCTTTACGCTTGGTATTTCGCCCTCTGCGGTTTGCAAGGATGCGAATCGTGTTTGCCCCAAGCGGCGGCAAGAATGCCGCCGCTTGGGGCAAACACATAAGGGCTGACCGGAGCGGCGCCGCCCCTCCGGACTCCCTGCCGGCCTTTGTAAAGGCTGGGCGAAACTTTTAAGCTAAGCATTTTCTCACAAGCAGTTTTTTACAGCCCTTGCTTTTTTATTCAGATCTTAACATTGCTTCTATCTATCAATACAAGTCGCTAACCTGAGAAGCCTCGATTATCTCATAATCCGCAGTAATGCTTCCGTCTGCCGCAGTGTTGATGGTTATGTATACCTGAATGAGCTGATCTTCAAGAACAGTGTGGTTGAAAAGTCCGTCTGTGGGTCTTATAGAATATTTATACTGCACCATGATAGTTCCCGAGCCGCCCTCAACAATGATATTGTAGCCGCCTGTGCGTCCGATCTTAGCTGCCAGACCGCTTCCGTCCTCGGCAAGCAGGGGAGTTATACTCTCCACCTCGGCGCCTATCTTGTCCTCGGCACCGAACATATCTATGCCCTCAGAGTTTATTGCTACATTTTCACAGGTCATTTCCATTTGCATATCGGTAATGGTGAAACGTGATGATTTTTGATTTTCAAAAAGAGTTTGTCCGAATTTTCCTGTCAAATACAGGGTGTTTTCCTCGGGCTTTTTTCTTAATTCAAATGAAAACCAGGGATAAAATTCGGGTTTTCCGTTTTTCAGCGCCGCTTCGAGTAGTTCTTCTTCTGTGAAAGAAGTGGTAAGCAGGCTCTGAGACAGCTCGTCCATTTTTTTCTCGTCTATTCCGCTGCTGTAAAGTCTTTTTGCCAGCATTGAGGAAGCGTAGGCGGAGGATTTGGTCTCCTTATAATCGCATACATAGGTAAGCTCGCCGCTTGAATATGCCAGCACAAGCACTCCTGCCAATATTCCGATTACAAGAAGAATAAGCAAAATAATGGTTATTTTTTTCATAGCAGCTCCTTAAGTTTTATACTGTTCCCCTTTAAAACTCTTGAAAAGATTTGCGGCGAGATTGTGCTTAGCGCAAGGAAAAGCGACGCAGGCGTACTTTATGTACGTCAAGGAGCTTTGACGCAGCGATAAGCGCAAGATTGCTGCAAAGATTTCAAGATTTTAAATAGGGATCAGTATTATTATATACAATAAAAATTGGTATCCCAAGCGGGAATATAGGGGTGATGCCTGAGATACAGCTTGTATCCGCTGTTCATTTCCTTTATCAGCAGCGGGAGATCAAGCAGATCCTCAGTACGGTGATAGGCTGAAAGTATCAGCTTTGGCTTGTGCTGTGTTATGGACTTTCTTGCGCCTTCAAGGGCTTCCCTTTCGCAGCCTTCTACATCAAGCTTTATGAGAGTGGGGATCTTCCCGCCCAACATAGCGTCGGTGGAGATGCCGTTGACCTTTACTATAGTACCTCTGCCGTACTTGGTGCTGACAGAGCTGTTTCTGCCGCCGCTTCTGCGGAATTCAAGCTCGGTGTTCTCACTCCATGCCGCGGCATTTATGGGGTGAAAAATGCCCCTGCCTAATGCGTAGTTTCGTCTTACCATTCGTCCGAAATTCCTGAAATCCGGCTCTACGGCGTATATCTCATTGAAACGCTTTCCCGTAAGGCGGAGGAATTTGTCAATGGTATCGCCGTTATATGCGCCTAAATCAACGTAAGTTTCGTTAAAACCTATGTCTAAGAGAGAAAAGGCTTCGTCCTCGGAGGTCTCGCATTCTTTAAGATAACTTATGTTTCCCGATATTTTGTAGTTGACGATGCTGTCAAAAACTTCTCTTGACTTATCGTCAGATAGGAGCTTATAAACCTTGTTGATTTTTTTCTCGTTGGCAGATATATAATCCCTGTCGAAAAGCCCCTCTCCCACAACGGGAACATCAGGGGCGTACAGCTCGTACTTTTCCGCAAGGCTGCAGAGCTTATCCATTACATCGGGGAGGCTGCTGCCAAAGCACACTACTATTATGAAATCTTTGTACTTTTCCTCTATCTCAGACAACTTTTTCACCTGATAACCCAAAAAGCTGTGACCTCTCACAAACTCGTCGCTTGCCATAAACTCCGCGGGCTTGATGCCAAACTGCTCAAAAACAGACATTATCTTTTCCGCGCCGTCGCCCATGCCGTACATAACTATGGGCTTATCCGCTGTTTTGAGCCGCTGCCAGACGCTTTGGGGCAAATTTTCAACTTCCATATATGAACCTCTGAATTTTTCAATAATTTATACTGTTTCTTTATCACACTGTAGACATAGTCTATAGTATGATTCGCCGTGCTATGCACGGCGTTGGCGGTGAAACCGCCAAGAAAGTTAGTTCAATACTAATTCTGTCAAAATCTTTGATTTTGACAGCCGCCCTAAGGGCGGCATCATACAATAGACTTTGTCTATTGTATGATCAAGAATTAGTATTACAATTATTATCAAATTATTCTACCGTTACCGACTTGGCAAGATTACGCGGCTTGTCGATAGAACACTGTCTGTCCAATGCGGTGTAGTATGCCAGCATCTGCAAGGGTACCGCTGCAACCAATGGCATCAGAATGTCATCGGTTTCCGGCAGTCTTATGATATGGTTGGCTATTTCGTTGTGGATCGTGGCGCTGTCGCGGCATACCACAATTACCTTTGCACCTCTGGACTTGACCTCTTCAACGTTTGCGGCTGTCTTGGGGAAAAGCCTTGTTTGGGTGGCAACGGCTATTACGGGCATTTCATCGTCTATCAGAGAGATAGTACCATGTTTCAGTTCGCCGCCTGCGTAGCTTTCGGAATGGATATAGCTTATCTCTTTGAGCTTTAAGCTGCCCTCCATGCTGAGAGCGTAGTCAAGTCCTCTGCCTATGTAAAGCAGGCTGGAAGCATTCATCAGCTTGGACGCTACTCTCTGGTACTGTGCCTTTCTGTCAATGCAGATCCGGATAAGGTCGGGGATCTGTAAAAGCTTGTCGGTGTATTCCTTGCACTGCTCTAAGGTTATTTTATTTCTTGCATAAGAAAGGCGTAATGCAAACATATACATAAAGGCGCACTGCACCATATATGCCTTTGTGGAACATACGCTTATTTCGGGTCCTGCCAGGGTTTTCATAGACATCTTTGCTTCACGGTCGATATGGCTTCCTGCCACATTTACTGCCGCTAAAGTGTCCGCCCCTATCTCGTTGCCGTATTTCAGAGCAGCAAGGGTGTCAGCTGTCTCTCCCGACTGTGATATTACTATCATCAGGTCGTCCTTAGTGATAAGAGGATCTCTGTATCTGAATTCGGAGGCAATATCTACTATTACGGGAGTGCGCGCCATTTCCTCAATGACGTATTTTCCCACCATTCCTGCATGCATTGCGGAGCCGCAGCCTACTATGTAGATGTTTTTGTAATTGCGAAGCATTTCGTCTGTCAGTCCGCATTCGTCAAAGGTGGGTATTCCCTGCTCGTTTATTCTTGGGGTAAGAGTGTTTTTCAGGGCTGTGGGCTGCTCGTGGATCTCTTTCAGCATAAAATGCTCATAGCCGCCCTTTTGCGCTGCCGTCTTATCCCATTCCGCTGTTTGCAGCTCTTTTGTTACAGTATTGCGGTGAATGTCGTAGAATGTAACGCCGTTTTTGTCTATTTCGGCGATCTCCCCTGCTTCGGGAAGATAATACTGATTGGTGTATTCGAGAATTGCGGTGATGTCGGAAGCAATAAACATCTCGCCCTTGCCCTTGCCTACTACAAGAGGGCTTTCCTTGCGGACAGCGTAGATCTTATTTTTATGCTCACGGAAGATTATTCCCAAAGAGTACGCGCCCTCAAGCTGCGCCACGGTCATTGCTATGGTTGCTACGGGATCGCCGTTATAGTTGTAGTCAAGGAGCTTTGCCACCGATTCAGTGTCGGTCTGGCTTTCAAAAGAGTAGCCCTTTGTGATGAGGAATTCCTTTATTTTTCGGTAGTTTTCGATAATTCCGTTATGTACTATGGTTATGCGGGCGTTTCCGATAGGGTGGGCGTTCACGTCCGAGGGCTCACCGTGGGTAGCCCAGCGGGTGTGACCTATTCCTACTGTTCCTTTTAAAGAGCCTTCTGCTTCAAGAGCAGGGATAAGGCCTTTGTTTATCTCTCCCTTTGCTTTTACTGTTTTTATTTTATCGTTTTCGAAAACGGCTATTCCTGCCGAATCATAGCCGCGGTATTCCAAGTTCTTCAAGCCTGTTACCAGAATGTTTTCGCAGGCTTTATCGCCGACATAACCGACTATTCCACACATAAGCTTTCCCTTTCTGAAAAAATTTATCTATATTAAGTTAAATGTATCTTTAAATATTATTAAAATACACATTACAGTATACCACAAAACAACATTTTTTGCAATATAGGGAGAAAAAATTATATAGAGTTATTGTGAAATTTCAGTGTTGTTTTTCAAAGGCTTCTGCAAGCTCCAAAACCTTTTTTACCGCTTCCTCATTGTCCTCCGCTTTGGTGAAGTCAGTGTTTCCGCAATATACCAAGGGAAAATCTCCCTCTGCGCCCATTTTTTTCAGCAGTATTTTGGCAGATCTCTCCGCAAGGTCATAGTCGCCCTCGCTGCCCCCTGTCAGCAGGATAGCGCCTTTTTTCTTTTTTGCCACAGGTTCAATGCCCAAAAACCTGTGTGAGCAGTAAAAAGCCTGAAATCGGCTGAATACACCTAACAGCGGCGGAGTAAGCTCCGAAAAATACACAGGGGAGGCTATCAGAATGTTGTCGCATTCCTTAACATAGCTGTAAACCTCCTCCATAGCGTCTTTTTTGCAGCATTTGCCGTGCTTTTGGCAGTATCGGCAGTCTGTGCAGGGAGAAATATCGGCGTAATAGGCGTTTATTGTTTTGTATTCGGTTGTGAGGCGATCTGTGAAAAGGTTTATAAGGGTTTGGGTGCTGCCGTTTTTTCGGGGTGAGCCGTTTAGGATCAGGGTTTTCATGGGGTTTCTCCGTTTCAAAATTTATCTCAATATTTTATTTGTGAACATTGTTCAATTCTTGCATAAGAAAACGTATATAAAGCAAAAACCTCCCGATCGGGAGGTTTTATTATGTGGTGGGAGCGGGTGGATTCGGACCACCGAAGCCGAAGCAACAGATTTACAGTCTGCCCCATTTGACCGCTCTGGAACGCTCCCACATTTATGTAGTTAGTTAAAATGGAGCTGGTGGACGGACTCGAACCCCCGACCTGCTGATTACAAATCAGCTGCTCTACCAACTGAGCTACACCAGCGTTTTTCCTAACGCTTGATTATTTTATCATATTGTCGAAAAAATGTCAAGGGGTTTTTTAAAATTTTTTCAAATTTTTTTCAAATTATTGTTTTTTCTTATATATTTTATATTTGTGAAAAGAAAGAACAGAGTAATACTGTTATTTTTGCCGCTGCCTGCAGAAAAAACTCCCCTTGGTCGTTTTTTCTGCAGGCAGCAACGATTTTACTCGTACATACTGCGTTTTTCTTTCAGGCAAATTATCATATTAAGTATGACCTGCTGTTCCCTTGGCGCAAGATCGGTGATATTGATAACCAGCTGCTTTGAAGGGCTCACCAGGCTGTCAACCGTTGTATTGAAAATTCTCGCCATTTCTATAACGTGCTTTAACTGCGGAACTGACAGACCCATTTCCCACGAGTTCACCGCGCTTCTGGTTACTCCTAACTTTTTTCCCAGCTGCGCCTGCGTCATTCCGATGCTGCTTCTGATTTCCGCAATTCGTTCGCAAAGATTATATAATATTGTCATATAAACACCCCCTGCGATATTTATTATATCATTTATGATAATCAATTACACGTCATTAAAGATGTTATTACTTTACATAATGTCCGTTGTGATAGTAAAAAAGTCTTTATTGATATTTTTACTTGACAGATTTAAAAAGGCGTGATATAATGTCGGAAGAGTGTAAAAACACCCGAATTTTTAAATTATGGAGGAGAAAAATTATGATCTTTAAAAAGATAGCGGCGGCGATAACTGCTTCCGTTATGGCGGTCACGAGCCTTGCCTCATTTGCAAGTGCGGAAAGGAATTATCCTTATACCGCTACCTTAGGCTTTGCTGACAGCACTTGGGAAGCTATGGATTGGGAAACGAGTATAGAGATCACAGGTAACGGCACATACACTATTACCACAGACTCTGATATTTGGCTTGAAAATTCTTATTCTTGGGATGATGAGGACGAAGTTAAAGCAAACGGAATCAATGTTTTTGTAATTGATATTAAGGGATTGGGAAGCGATTTAGACCCCACAGACGAAGGAAATGTTGAGGAATTATGCACATTCTCCGATGTCAAAGTAACTGCCGACGGAGTAGATATCCCTGTCGATCAAAGCAAGCTGGTTTGGGGCGATCTTGAAAGTAAGGGAGATGTTCGCCTTGAAATCTACAACGCATACGGTGAAACAAAGAATGATCCCCCCATTAATCCTGACGATATAATTGATGTTGAGGAGATTTCAGTAACCTTCACTCTTACAATTACCGAACCCGACAAACCTTCCGAACCGACTGAATTTGAGGCAGGAGATTGTTTTTTTGTGAAGATGAATCCAGTCACAGGCGAAGCTATTGGTCTGCCTACTATCAATATAGATAATGTTGTCAATGACACTGCAGCAGCGTATATCTGTAAATTATTAGATGACGATACGATAAGCATATGTACTTACATTGTTGGCGAAAATAAATTCAGTAGAGATCTATCTATAACCATTCCCGATACAATAGGTGGTTATACCGTTACTGAAATTGGCATAGTTGGAGGTATTCTCATTGAATATGGAAACCAAACTCTTAGCGGAGGAGGCATATTTGGTAATAATTTTTCTTCCATTACTATCCCAAATACTGTAAGAACGATTAATCAATCCGCTTTTTTAGACAACTACTATCTTGAAGAGATAAAATTCGGCGAAAATTCTCAGTTAAAGCTGATAGATCAGTGGGCTTTTCAAGACTGCCGCTCCTTGAAATCAATCACTATCCCCGCAAGCGTTGAAACTATCGCCTATGGCGCATTTATGAATACTGATCTTGTCGAAGTTGATTTCACTGACACATACTCCCTGACGACCGTTAGTTTTGCTGAGGGTTCAAAACTTAAAACTTTAGGAGAGTGGGCGTTTCAAAAGCAAAAAGCCCTCACATCCATTACACTTCCCGAGGGTTTAACAACGATTGGCGAAGGCGCATTCTACAGCTGCACCGCATTACAATCAATTACGCTTCCCGAAGGTTTAACAACAATTGGTGACTATGCATTTCAAGATTGTGCTGCATTGAAGTCTATCAATATTCCTGCAAATGTTGAAACAGTAGGAAATTATGCTTTCTCGCTTTGGTATGAGGCATTTGATAACACTGTTCCCGCCTTGACCGAAATAAACGTAAGCCCCGATAATAAGAATTTCAAATCGGTTGACGGCGTTTTATACACCAAGGACGGCAAGACCCTTGTGGCATATCCCGTGGGAAGAACCGATGTCAAGTTTGCGGACGGAGTTACTGCTATTCAGCAGGGAGCATTCCAGGGCTGCGATCAAATTACAGAGGTAACTGTTCCCGATGGCATTACCAAGCTTCCTGTTGATGCGTTTGCGGCTTGCATCAATCTGAAAAAGGCAACACTTCCCGAAACGCTGACCGAAATCGGTCAATTCGCATTTCAATATACATCAATCACCGATATTACCATACCCGAAAGTGTTACGGCAATAGACTCTCAGGCATTTGAGGATTCGCTGCTCAAAAACATCAACGGCGTTGAAGGCTCTTATGCCGAGACTTTTGCAAACGAGAACGGCTACAAATTCAACGGCATTCCCACTGCCAACAGCGAGAACACCTTCACCGATGACAGCGATGACAGTGCTGCGGATATCGAGGTTATCGCAAAGCCCAACGTTATTCCCGAAGAAGCTATTTTCTCCGTAAGACTTGAGGACAGCCTTACAAATGATGAGCAAATTGCTTATAACTGCTTCTTTACATATAACGGCGAAGAGTATGAGCCTACCGACAAGGTAACCGTAAGAATTCCCATTCCCGTTGCTATGCGTGATATTGCCGATACTCTCAAGGTATATCATTACCAGGACGGCAAGTATGTTGCTATGGAAGTAACTGTTGAGGACGGCTATCTTGTGTTTGAAACCGATCATTTCAGCATTTATGTTGTTACTGCAAAAGAGCTTGACAATGAAGACGGCTCCGAAAGCAGCACAGAAGCTCCCACAACTTCCGATAATGACGGCAACCCCAGCACAGGCGCAGCTGCCGTAACAATGGTAACTGTTGCTGCGGTAATTGCAAGCGCTGCCGTTATGGTTATCAGCAAGAAGAGAAAATAAAATACGCTAAATATATAAGGGACTGCCTTTTCGCAGCCCCTTATTTTTTTCCTATTCCTGCTTACCTTTCATCAGTTCAGCCAAACCGTGCAAAACAGGCGCAGCAAAAGCCAGCCCCACGCTTGCCCAGAACACGCCTTTCCCAAGGGAAACAGTATTGAAGATACCGCACAGAACAGGCACATACACGACCCCGACAGTGACCGCAAGGCTTATCAGCACCGCAAAAATCAGCTTCGGATTGGACAGATAGCGGGCGTTAAAAATTCCTCTGTCTTCGTTTTTGCACTCAAAGACAAATATAAGCTGAGAAAGGCTCAATGTCAGCATTGCAGCCGTTCTTGCCCCCTCAATGCCCATGCTTTTGTTTGCAAAAACAAAGCTTAACAAGGAAACTAAACCTATCATCAAGCCCCTTGTCACTATCTTGAACAGCATTCCCCCTGCAAAAATGCTTTCATCTCCCGATCTTGGGGGAATTCCCATTATTTTCTCGCTTGCAGGCTCCATTCCGAGAGCAATGGCGGGCAAACCGTCTGTCACAAGATTTATCAGAAGAAGCTGTATGGGCACCAGCACCACAGGCAGTCCGAAGATCATAGCAAAAAGCATGGTGAAAACCTCGCCGATGTTGCAGGCAAGCATATATCTCACAAATTTGCGGATATTGGAATATATGGTCCTTCCCTGCTCCACCGCGTTAACCAGGGTGGCAAAGTTGTCGTCCAACAAAACCAGCTTTGCCGCTTCTTTGGTTACGTCTGTACCTGTCTTGCCCATGGCTACGCCGATGGCCGCTTCTTTTACGGCGGGGGCGTCGTTTACTCCGTCGCCTGTCATTGCCACTATGTTGCCCTGAGCTTTTATTGCCTTTACTATACGCAGTTTATCGGCAGGGCTTACTCTGGCGAAAACGCAGGCGGTCTTTACCGCTTCGGCAAGCTCTCGGTCGCTCATCAAGGACATTTCCGCTCCGGTAAAGGCTTTCCCGCCGCTTTTCATGATGCCTGCCTGCTTTGCGATGTTTACGGCAGTGTTTTTGTGATCTCCCGTCAGCATTATTATGCGTATTCCCGCTTTTTCGCATTTTTTCACCGCTTGCTTTATTTCGGGGCGTAAGGGATCCTCCATTCCTTGCAATCCCACAAATATGTAGGAGCTTTCTCCCGATTTTTTGTAGGCGAACGCAAGGGTGCGCAGCGCTCTTGACGCCATATCGTCCACCGCAAGGGTTATTTTTTTCTTTTCATTAAAGGACAGGGGCAGGATCCCGCTTTGGGTAAGGACAAAGCCGCATTTTTCAAGGACAACGTCGGCGGCTCCCTTTAAAAAGCTGACCTTTTCGCCCTTTGCAGAGCTTACCTCCACCTCCATAAATCTTGTAAGGCTGTCAAAGGGTATCTCTTTTGTGCGTGTGTATCCCGAAACGCTTATCCCCGCTTTTTTGGCTGAATTTATAAGAGCAATTTCGGT
>JAAVIE010000127.1 GCA_014799325.1 Oscillospiraceae bacterium | reverse complement strand
GATGTGGCGATACTGATGATCGACGCCACAAAGCAGCTGTCTAAGATCGAGGAAAACCTTATAGAGAATTTCAAAGCCCGTCAGTTAAAGGTAATACTGCTTATAAACAAGATCGATCTGATTCGGGACAAGTCCTCGCTGCTTAAAAACATTGACAATGTTTCAAAGCTGTATGATTTTGAGGAAATTATCCCCATAAGCGTCAGAAACAAGATCAACACAGAGCTTGTTTTGCCCGCCGTTGACAAATACGCCAAGGAATCACCTCACTTTTTCCCTGACGATCTGCCCACCGATCAGCCCGAAAAGGTATGGCTGGCTGAGATAGTCAGAGAGAAAATTCTCCGCACCATGCAGGAGGAGATCCCTCACGGAGTTGCGGTGGAAATCGAAAGCCTTGACGAAACCAAGACCAACAAGGGAGAAAACATTGCGGATATAGGCGTTGTCATAATCTGCGAAAAGGCTTCACACAAGGGTATGATAATAGGCAAGCAGGGAAGCGTTAACAAAAAAATAGGCTCTATGGCCCGTGAGGATATGGAGGACTACTTCGGCACTAAGGTAAATATGAAGCTGTGGGTAAAGGTCAAGGAGGATTGGCGCAATAAGGAGAGCTATATACTTGAGCTTGGCTTGGGCGCAGACAGCTGATGTTAGTTACAGTTGAGGGAATAGTTATCGGAAAACGTGATATTGGCGAAAGCAACTGTTTTCTTGATATACTTACGGGAGAATACGGGGTCATAGAAGCCACCGCCCACGGCGTAAAAAAAACCAACAGCAGCAATATGTCTGCTGCAGGGCTTTTCTCCTATTCAAAATTCTGCTTAAACAAAAGCAACTATAAATACACCTTAAACAGCGCAGAGCCAAAATGCAGCTTTTTCGGCTTGTCCTCCGACCTGAAAAAATTCAGCCTTGCTGTGTACTTTGCGGAAATAGTCAAATACACCTCTGCGGCAGAGCAGAACGGCGAGGATATTTTGAGGTTCTTTGCCATTACTTTATTCAAGCTGCAAAAGGAAAATTCCGACTGTGACCTTATAAAATCTGTGTTTGAGTTCAGGATCGCTTCAATGCTGGGCTTTCTGCCTGATCTCAGAGCCTGCCGCAGCTGCGGTAAGTTTATCAATGGCGATATGTTCTTTTCCTTTGAGGATAACAGCCTTATCTGCGAGGAATGCAGGGAGCTTGAACACAACATGGGCGAGGAGCTGAAACCCCTTTCTCCACAGCTTTTGCATACAATGAGGTATGTGACCTATTCGGCGGCTGAAAAGGTGTACTGCTTTTCACTTAGCGGCGATACAAGAGATAGTTTTCTCGCCTTTGCCGAGGATTATCTGTTAAGGCAGTTAGGGAGAGGCTTTAACACACTTGATTATTACAAAAAATTGGATTTGATTTAATCTTTATTCTTTATCATACAATAAAAAAAGCCTGCTATATGATAAAGAAACAGTATAGAAAAAGGATTTTAAAAATGAAAAAGGAATATAAAAAATTAGAATTGGACAAGGTTCTGACCTTGCTTGCGGAAAACGCATGGAGCGACCAATGCAAGGAAAAGTGCCTGAAGATAGAACCCGTCTTTGACTTGGAGCAATGCGGAAAAGAGCTTAAGAAAACCGATGACGCTTTTGTGCTGTCAAGCAAGTTCGGCACACCCCGTTTCAGCAATATAAAGGACGTTTGCAGCAGCGTAAAAAGAGCCTACGGCGGAGCAACTCTTTCCTTAAGAGAATTGCTGGATATTGCCGCGGTGCTGAGAGAGATCTCGGGACTTTGCAGCTGGTATTCTTCTTGTGGGGGTATAGAAAACACTTTGCAGGAATACTTTGATCTGCTTGTACCCGACAAGTCCTTGCAGGAAGCCATAGAAAACGCTATCTTATCCGAGGAGGATATCTCCGACAGCGCAAGCCCCGAATTGTCGAGAATACGCCGTTCCATTGCCCGTCAAAGCGCAAATATCAGAGAACAGCTCAATAAGCTGATAAAAAGCCAGGAAACGAAGAAATATTTGCAGGAAAGCCTTATCACTCAAAGAGACGGACGTTTCGTGGTGCCTGTAAAGGTAGAGCATAAGTCGGAGATCAACGGACTTGTGCATGACGTTTCCTCCAGCGGCGCAACATTATTTATTGAGCCTATAAGCGTAGTGGAAGCCAACAACGAGATTCGCGTTCTTGAAGCCCAAGAGCAAGCGGAGATCGAGCGAATCATCAAAAATCTTTCCCAAAGGGCAGGGGAGCGCTCCGAGGAAATTATTATCGGTTACGAAAACGCCATAAAGCTTGAAATGTACTTTGCTAAATCCAACCTGGGCGCAAAAATGAAAGCCACAACTCCAGAGCTTACGGAAGAACCCATGCTGTTCCTCAATAAGGCAAGGCACCCGCTGATCGACCCAAAGGTAGTTGTTCCTACCACAATAGAGTTAGGAACAAAATATAGCTGCCTTATTATCACAGGCCCCAACACAGGCGGTAAGACCGTATCTATAAAGACAGCCGGACTGCTTGTGCTTATGACAATGTGCGGATTGATGATACCAACATCTGACGGCAGCAGGATAGGTATTTTCAGCGATATAAGGGCGGATATAGGTGATGAGCAGAGTATTGAGCAAAGTCTGTCTACGTTCTCCTCTCACATGAATAATATTATCAGCATTTTAAAGGATTGCGGCAGAGGATCGCTTATTTTGCTTGACGAGTTAGGCTCGGGAACTGACCCTGTGGAGGGTGCGGCTTTAGCAGTGTCTATCCTCAAAACCCTAAAGGACAAGGGCTGCTTTATTATAGCAACCACCCACTACCAAGAAGTGAAGATGTTCGCAATCGAGGAGGAGGGCGTGGAAAACGCCTGCTGCGAATTTGACGTTGCCACCCTCCAGCCTACCTACAAGCTGATAATCGGCGTTCCGGGAAAATCCAACGCCTTCGCCATAGTGCGCCGTCTTGGTATGAATGAGGGTATAATAGACTCGGCGCAGGCTCTTGTGGGAGAGGAAAATAAGCGCTTTGAGCGTGTAGTGGAAGATCTGGAAAAGTCAAGGCAGGAACTGGAGCTTTTGAAGGACGATATTGCCAAGGAACAGCGTAAGACTGCAGAGCTTACTGCCCAGATAGAAAAAGAGCGGGCTGAGGCGGAAAAAGCCAAGGAATTTGAAATATCAAAGGCTCGTCAGCAGGCTATGAGCATTGTGGAAGAGGTAAGATTTGAAGCAGATCTTCTTATGGAGGATCTGGAAAAGCTGCGCAAGGAAAAGGCAGCGGCGGATTTTGCGGAAAAGGTGAAGTCCTCTCACTCCAAGGTAAATTCCACCCTCAACAAGATGTACGATATAGCCAATCCCGTTACCGAAAAGAAAAACGGCAAGTATGTGCTGCCACGCCCATTGAAGCTCAACGATAAGGTAATACTTATGGATATTGACCGAGAGGGAACTGTGGTCTCTCTTCCCGACGGCTCGGGCAACTGCTTTGTTATGGTGGGTATCATACGCACAAAAACAAATGTCAGTAACTTAAAGCTTCAGGAACAGCAGAAAAATACCACACCGAACAAAAAAGGATCGAAGGGAACCGTTACAAGATCTATACAGTCCAACGCTGATAGAAAGTCAAGCATGGAGCTTGACATCAGAGGAATGACCTCCGATGAGGGAATTATGGAGGTCGACGGTTTTATAGACAGCTGTCTGCTGGGCGGTATCAAAATAATCACCATAATCCACGGAAAGGGAACAGGCGCTTTGAGAGAAGCGGTACACAGATTCCTGAAACAGAACAAATACGTTAAAACCTACCGTCTCGGAGTTTACGGAGAGGGCGAAGCGGGCGTTACTGTTGTTGAGCTGAAATAAAATTGAATCGAAAGCACAATACAAAATGCCGCTTGCCGGAATTGAATCTGACAAGCGGCATAAAAAATAACCGCCGAAAAACAGCGGTTATTTTTTATGTTTGATTGTAATTATTTCTTTTTCTTCATAACTACGATAACTACAACTACGATAACAACTATTACACCTGCAATGATTCCAACAATAGCGCCAACGGGAAGTCCGCTGCTGCCGGAAGAAGCGGGAGCGGCAGTTGTGACAGGTGCGCTGGAATCGGAGGGAGCTGCTGTGCTTTCATCACCTGCAGAGGTGTTTTCAGCATCACCGCTGTTGGTATTTGCGGGAGCATCGCCGTCTCCAATAGGATTACCTTCTTCGTCTACAATGGGCTTGGAGAGTTCGTCAACGATTTCCTTAAGCTTTGCGTCATCGATCTCTTTTCCGCATTCGTCAAAAATAAGAAGATGATTTCCGTCAGCATCGTCTATGGTGTAAGCAACAACATGTACAAGGAAATATTCATTGTTGCCCCATTCCTGAAGACCTACCTGATAGCAGCCACCGCCTGCAGGCCAACGGTAATCATCGGGAATGTTTACAGTAAGGGAATAACCAAAGCGTCTGATATAGTTCAAATGGATCTTTTCTGTCCAACTACAAGTACCTATATTTGTGGCTTCTCCGCCATCACCGTTTTCGTCAACCTGGTCTGCAGGTCTGCCCTCATAAGTATCGTCCTTCTCAGGAAGTCCCCACCAAGAGTTGAAGTCCTGAGCCCAGTTGTATTTATCATAAAGAGGGTTCTTTACTTTTGCAGGTTTTTGGAATTCTTCAGCTCCCTCAACCAATACATTACCGTCCTTATCTTTTACCATAGTACCGTTTTCATCATATACATTACCGGCTTTATCTATTCTTACATTTCCGGCCTCATCCAAACTATTGCCGTCCTTATCGATTAATATTCTACCTTCTTCATTAATAAAATTACCTTCCTCATCCTGCAAATACTGACTGCCAATTTCGCCGCCGTTAGCAGACCAAATCATAGAACCGCCGAAACCGTCAAGGCTGGGATCATAATCTGTATAATCAGTACCGTCAACAGGAACGATGTCAATGTAGGCTGTCATAGAAGCAACCTTTGTAACATCAAGTCCACGGTCAGTAGCAGGCTTGTTTTCAGCGGGGTTGCCTGTGTTATAAAGCTGGATCAGCCACATTCCGTTGGAACCGCCGCTGACACTAAGGCTGGAATCCAATCCTTCGGGCACATAAAAGTTTGCGCTTGCGCTTACTGCCATTGTGCCGAGCGCCAATACAGACGCGGTTGCAGCAGCCATTATTTTTTTCAATTTCATTGTATTTCCTCCATACATTTATTGAGTTTTGGACATATTAAACAGCTGTTAAGCTAACTTAATAACATTATTATATCGTAACTACAGTTTTTTTTCAATCGTCATTTTATACAATATGATATTTTTTATATTAGCAATTAGCTACAATTATCTTTTTGTAAATTGAGGGTATTAGCTAAATTGTTAAGTAATATAATACTAATACCCATTTAAAAAGTAGCAAAGCTTCCTTGGGTATTGTATTGAACGTACTACCCACCAACCTTGGCGGTCTTTCTACAAAGCCGAAGGATTTTACAGTAGATTTTATCTACTGTAAAAATGGGTATCAGTATAAATTTAGGGGGAAACACTGATGGTTTCCCCCTAAGATCTGCTTTTTATGTAGTTACTTCTTTTTAAGGACGATAATGATAACTATAATATTAAGCACTGCTGCAATACAAGCGGCAACTCCTAAAATGAGACCCGAGTTGTCAATAGTGATGTCTTTTGCGTAAGAACTTGCGGGGGAAAGGGAAGAGCCGGGTACGGCAGCGTCCGTTGTTTCGGCAGTAACATCATTGCTGTCGATACTGCTGTCTGCGGGAGTCTGCGTTTCGGCAGGGGGTGCCTGTGTTTCCTCCCCTACAGGATCGGGGTTTTTGGGTGTTTCGTATTCGTCAGCCTGGGCTTTGGCTTCTTCAACGCTTATCTGATTTCCTAAGCTGTCATAAGCAAGTATGATATTGCCGTCAATATCTCTGAAAACCAAAAGATCGACTTTTAAGTTAAAATCCGAATTGTGGCCCCACTCTTCCAAAGAGATCTGACAGTAATCGGGAGGGGTCTCTAAAAAAACTTCGTCATCTTTCATAGTTCTTGATATCTTATAGGAATAATCATTCAGATATTCCATAACCACAGCTTTATCATATTCGGCAGTACCGTGATTATCTTTATCGGGGCCGTCGCCGGGAGCGGGAACTCCGCCCCAATCGGAGCTGTTCCAGTTATACTTGTTGGCCATCTCAGAACCGTAAACTTCCTTAAATTTATCTCCTCCCTCAGAAAAGACGATAGCGCCACCGAACCAGTCCTGCCCGTAATCGTATTCATCAAGGGTCAGCTCGCCCTCCATAGCAGGAGAAACAACTATTTCTGTGTAAAAATCCACCGTTCTTATCTGTGTGATGTCGATCCCGCAGTTAGCTGTGTTATCGCCGTTCTGGATCAGGATCATCCACCTATTAGCTGATATGGTAAGATTAGGATTTCTGCCGGTACTGTTGTCGGAAACATAGATATCGGCGCTTGAATTTACCGATAAGGCGCCAAGGGCTATAAAAGATGCGGCAAATCCCGATAAAAGTTTTTTCAAATTCATATCAAACCCCTTAAAGTTTTAAATCATACTCGTGTTCAATGCTATACAAATACCATTATAACTTAAAGCGCGGGTTATTTCAATCGTTATATTATACAATTATTCTTTTGAAAATGAGGTTTTAGCTTATATATTAAATAATCAGTCTTGATTTTCAGCCTTTTTATCGGGAGCACCAATGCCTGACAACGGATTTTGATCCATAGCCTCTTTGATCTGGCTGTCGGAAACGTGGGTGTAGATCT
>JAAVIE010000126.1 GCA_014799325.1 Oscillospiraceae bacterium | reverse complement strand
GGATCTTCGAGCATAATTTTGTCGATGACAAGGCGAATTTTCGCAGGCGGGCTGTCGCCCGTCAAGGATTTTTTAACACATGATGTGTTAGTTATTCGCCCAAAGTTGGCGTATGGATGTGCCGACAGCAAAGCGAATGACAAACACACGATGTGTTGGTTATTCGCCCAAAGTCGGCGCACGGATGCGCCGACAGCAAAGCGAATAACAAAACACAGTCAGCGGCAAAATTTGCCGAAAAGACGTGCGCCGATCCTATTGGAACATGTTCTTGATCAAAGTTTGTTATCTGTCCGAGTTCGGAATTTTTGCCCGGTTTTTCAAGCAAAAATTCCGAACTTAAATTATTCTTTGAAATTCGTGCTATCAAAGAAGTTATGTTTTTAGAAAACAGTTTTTTAGTTTAAAATTTACCTTATAACCGGGAACTTTTTTGTTGATTTTCAATATTTACACAAATGTAAAATAATGATAGAATATCTATTGCTGATCAAAAGATATACAGCAAATACGTTCATAAAAATAATAATTATGAATAAGTAAGGAAAGGAAAAGAAATTATGAAGATCAAAACAGCAGTTTCTGCATTGGCAATGTCACTTATCCTGATAATGACAGGCTGTTCGGGAGAATCTGTCACATTTGCAAGAGGAAAGTATGATACTTCCGCTAAAAAATATACCTCCGAGACCTTTGGTATCTCAGCCGCTCTTGACGATAACTGGGAAGTGTACGGCGACAGCGAGCTTGCCACAGTAAGTGGAATGAAAGGCTCCTCCAACGACGAGGATTTTATCAGCGCTTTGGAATCCAACGGCTATGTTTTTGACTTTTATGCGGTAAATAAGGACGCAGAACGCGGCACAAGCATAAATATTACCATTGATAATCTGAAAAAGTCCGGAAACTCCCTTTTCAGTGAAGAAACTCTTGCAAAAGCCGCTATCGAGCAGATAAAAGAGCAGTTTGAGGGTCAGGGCGCTAAAATGGATAAGGCTGACAAGACCACCACGACTTTTGCAGGCACTGAAAGACACAGCGCAGATTACAAAGTCACTGCAAACGGTGTTTCCGTTTTTGAGAAGCAGATCTTTATCAAAAAGGGCGGTTATCTTTGCACCGTAACTTTGGCTTCTCTTTCAGAGACAACTATTAAAGAGCTTGCAGACATGTTTTCGGCAGTTTGATATTATTTCTGAATTAAAATGATTGTAAATTTTTAGAGTTAATTTAGAAATAGTGCTCTGGGTGTAATTCTATCTTGAAAAGGTAAAGCCTTTTTAAGATAGAATTAGTGTGATCCGGAATAAAAAGGGGGAAAATCTATGAAGAAAAAAATTTTTTTATCTTTGATACTGTCGGCTTCTATGCTTCTTTCGGCTTGCAGTTTTGTAGTAAATGATAAGGTTGGCAGCAGTGATGATGACAAAGCATCATCTTCTGATTCGGCGAAACCACAGGATTCCCAGGAAGAAACCGAAAAGGAAGAAGAGACACTCAAATACGTTCACGGAAAAGTTGAGGAACACAGCTATTCGTCCGATTTCTTAGGACTTACCCCAAAGCTTGACGAAAGCTGGACGCTGTACACAGACGAACAGCTGGCAAAGCAGAACGGTATTTCCGATATGTCAGAGGAAAATGTCAACAAGGCTTTGGAGAAAAACGGTGTTCTTTATGAGATAATGGCTTCTCAGGAAAACAACGAGAATTTCAACATAGTAATTGAAAACCTCAACGTCACTAACAACGGAAAGACCGTTTCGGGAGATGAATATCTCGATCTTTCTCTTCCCACTCTTAAAAACAGTCTTAAAAGCGGCTATGACGAATCCTCTGCCGAGATCGGCAAGGTAACATTTATGGGCAAGGAAACAGGCTGCATAAAGGCTGAGGTCACAACGGGAGAGCTTAAGGCATATCTGATAGTTGTTCCTGTTATGAAAGGGAATTTTGCCGCGCTTATCACTTTCACTGCTTTTACTGCTGAAGGTGCTGAGAGCATGGTTGCTGTTTTTTAATTACGGATAATGATAAAACTATACCGCTCGAAAGGGCGGTATTTTTTTATTATAAGCGGAAAAACTCTTGTATTTTCCCAAAAAATATGCTATAATAAATATACTATTTATAATATATATAATAATAACGCAAAACGCAGTTTAAAATAACAACCAAAACGCAGTTTTAAAAGAAAGGTAAAGACAGATGAACGAGGAAACCAAGGTAGAACACAGCTACGGTGCAGAGGATATACAAATTTTAGAGGGTCTTGAAGCAGTAAGAAAGCGCCCGGGTATGTATATCGGCTCCACAGGTCCGGGAGGACTTCACCACCTTGTGTATGAGATAGTGGATAACGCTATCGACGAGGTTCTTGCAGGCTACTGTACCGATATAAAGGTGACAATACTGCCCGACAATGTGATCGAGGTCGTAGACAACGGCAGAGGCATTCCCACAGGCATTCACCCCAAGGAGGGAATAAGCGCGGCTACCGTTGTGTATACTATCTTACACGCAGGCGGTAAGTTCGGCGGCGGCGGTTACAAGGTTTCCGGAGGACTTCACGGCGTAGGCGCCAGCGTTGTAAACGCTTTGTCCGAATGGCTGGAGCTTACGGTTTATGACGGCAAAAACGTTCATTTCCAGCGCTTTGACAGAGGAAGCTATAAGGAACAGCTCAAAGTTATCGGCACCACCGACAGAACGGGTACTACCGTCAAATTCAAGGCCGACAGTCAGATCTTCCACGATATAAATTACGACTACAGCATACTCCTTGACCGTATGAGAGAACAGGCGTTCTTAAACGGCGGCGTCAAGATAGATATTTCAGATCGGAGAGATCCCGATAACGTCCGCGAAGAAACTCTGAAGTACAACGGCGGTATTGTGGAATATGTTGATTGGCTCCAGGAAAAGAGAGGGGCTGAAAGGCTCCACCCCGATATTATTTATCTTAAGGACGTTGTGGACGGTATTATGGTGGAGATTGCTTTCCAATATAACACCGATTTCAACAGCGAGGCTTTCCGCTCCTTTGCAAATAATATCCACACCGTTGACGGAGGAACACACGAGCAGGGCTTTAAGAGGGCACTCAGCAAGGTAGTAAATGACTTTGTAAAATCTCACAAGGAAAAAGAGGACGCCAAAAAGAAAAAGCCCAAGAACAAAAAAGACGACGGCAAAAAGGAAGAGTTTACCGGTATCAGCGGCGAGGCTATAAGAGAGGCTATAAACGCTGTTATTTCCGTTAAGCTTCCCGAGGGCGAGTTTGAAGGACAGACTAAGGGCAAGCTGGGCAATCCCGAGGTGGGTCCCGCAGTGTACAAGGTAGTCAGTGAAAAGCTCACCTATTACTTTGAGGAACACCCCGACACCGCCCAGGCTATCGTTATCAAGTCTATCAACGGTCAGGCTGCAAGAGACGCCGCTAAGAAGGCTATGGAAGCTAAGAGAAAGTCCGTTTCCGACGGCGCGGGACTTCCCGGAAAGCTGGCTGACTGTTATGACAAGGATATAGAGAAAACCGAAATATATATCGTAGAGGGAGACTCTGCGGGCGGTTCCGCAAAGCAGGGAAGAAACAGCCGTTATCAGGCTATCCTGCCCTTGTGGGGAAAAATGCTCAACGTGGAAAAATCCCGTGTTGACAAGGTTTACAACAACGATAAGCTTACACCTGTTGTCAAGGCTCTGGGTACGGGACTTGGCGAGGAATTCGATATAACAAAGCTGAGATACGGCAGAGTTGTTATTATGGCAGATGCCGATGTGGACGGCGCTCATATCAGAACGCTGCTTCTGACGTTTTTCTTCCGCTTTATGCGTCCTTTGGTTGAGGAAGGTCACGTGTATCTTGCCCAGCCCCCACTGTTTAAGGTGTTCAGAGGTAAGCAGGTGAGATATGCCTTTTCCGATGAGGAAAGAGATGAATACATCAAGGAATTGCAGGGCGAAAACAACGCTAAAGTCGACGTTCAGCGCTACAAAGGTCTTGGTGAAATGGATCCAGAGCAGCTGTGGGAAACTACAATGAATCCCGATTCAAGGACTATGCTCCAAGTTACCTTGGAGGACGCAGCAAAGGCTGATCTTACCTTCTCCATTCTTATGGGTGATAAGGTAGAGCCAAGACGTGAATTTATCGAGTGCAACGCTCAGTATGTTGAGAACCTTGATATTTAATTTTGGAGAAATATGAATTCTAAAAAAAACAATGAAAAGATAATACAGATCCTGTCCGAGATGCAGCCCATTCATGACGAGACAGAGGAAGAGAAAAAACAGAGAGAAGAAATGGCAAGGGAGGCTTTGAAAAATGCCACCGAGGATTCACCCTGGGCTTTTCCAAGAAAGGTTGCCGGTATAATCTGCGTGGCGCTGTGGGCTTTTTCCATTTTTTCACTTATGTTAGGCTTTGCGGATTTCGGTGTGCTTTTGCCCTTTATGCTGGTTTCCTTGGGGGCGGTCTGCATTCTCAATATACCTGTTTTTTTGAAGCAGGGCAAGATAGGCGATGTTATTGTTGCAATAATTGCAAGCACGGTGTGCATTGGCTTTGCTCTCGGTATTCTTTTTGTGGGAGGAAGCCGCTGAAAAGAAATTGAGATATTTTGAGATAACCGAAATATGATTTTTAAGAGGATTTTATGGAAAGCTTTGAAATAAAATACGACAACACCCTTGACGAAATTTCAAAGGGATATAGTCTGTTCTGGAAAAAGTACGCTTTGAGGAGAACTATTATCTTTACGATAGTGTATGCAATCGCTCTTGGCGTGGGCATTGATTTTGTGGTAAGAGATTACACAAATATGCCCGGCTACATACTCACGGTAATTGGCTTGGGTATGATCTTTTCCACCTGGACAAAGCCCTATTACGCAAAGAAAAGACTGCTGAAAACCCTGGAAAGCTTCGGCGAGGAACGCTATTCCGCCGTATTTTCGGAGAAGAAGATCGTAATTGACACGGAGATCCTTCCCGACGAGGAGACGGAAACGGTAGCTGTTACAAGCCAGGGGGTAATGACTGTTGGAGAAGATGTGGAAATTCCCGAAGAGCAGATGATAAAGCATGAAAAGACCAATATCAGCTTGCGGACAGAGAAGCTGGATTCTTTGGAGACCGAGGAAATGTTTTTACTTTTTGTCAATAAGGCGCTGATCTATATTTTTCCCAAAAGATGCCTTGATGAGGAGCAGAAGGGAAAATTAAAGGATTATTTTGAGGATAAGAATATCTGAGAAAGCACTGAAAGGCGGCATTGACATTGGATCAGGATCAGAAAAAAGCTTTTCATCAAGGAATATTGGAAAGCATTCAGAAGATGTGTCTTATGGACGACAACTTTATGTCCATGGTTTTACAACACAAAGAATGTATGGAGCTTGTATTGAGAATTATACTTGGTAAAGATGATCTGTCAGTTATTGAATGTAAAACTCAATATGAAATACATAATTTGAGAAATAGGACAGTTAGGCTTGATGTATTTGCGGTGGATTCCGAGGGCAAGTATTACGATATTGAGATACAGCGCACAGACGCGGGAGCAAGTCCAAAAAGAGCAAGGTATAACGGCAGTATGATGGACGCAAATTCTCTTGAAAAAAGTGAAGGTGTAGATAATCTGCCTGAAACCTATGTAATTTTTATTACCGAGAATGATGTTCTTGGCGAAAACAGACCGCTTTATACTATTGAGAGAGTAATAAAAGAATCGGGTAGGCCTTTTAATGACGGCTTACATATAATATATGTAAATTCGCAGATCAGAGACGAAAGCGCTTTGGGTAAGCTGATGAGGGATTTTCATAACCCGGAGCCTTTCACTATGAATTATGATATTCTCTCTGATCAAAGCAATTTTTACAAGAACGGAAAGGGGGCGCCTAAAATGTGTAAGATACTGGAAGATTTGTATAAGGAGTTTTCAGAAGAGGTAAGAGCAGAGGCTGAGGCAAAAGGAAAAGAAGAAAACAAAAAAGAAAACGCCATAAATCTGTTAAAAACAAAGAAATTGTCTGTTAAAGAAATCGCTGACGCTATAGGTCTTAGTATTGATGAGGTAAATAAATTGGCAGAAAGTTACCCTGCATAAAAATAAAAAAAGAAAAGGATCACCATGGACGAACAGAAAACACAGGATCAACAGCAAGAATCAAAAGAAAAGCTCATACAGGTAGATATCGACAGCGAAATGCGGAAATCTTTCCTGGAATACTCCATGTCGGTTATCGTACAGAGAGCCTTGCCCGACGTAAGGGACGGCTTTAAGCCCGTTCACAGACGTATCATTTACACCATGAACGAGGCGGGTAATACCTACGAACACGCCTACCGCAAGTGCGCCTACACTGTCGGTGAGGTTTTGGGTAAGTACCACCCTCACGGCGACTCGTCTGTTTATGACGCAATGGTAAGACTTGCACAGGATTTCAGTATGAGATATCCGCTGGTGGACGGTCACGGAAACTTCGGTTCCATTGACGGAGACCCCCCTGCCGCTTACCGTTATACCGAGGCAAGAATGAGCAAAATTGCCGGGGAAATGATGGCGGATATAGGCAAGAACACCGTTGACTTCGGCACCAACTACGACGATAAGCTGCCCGAGCCTAAGGTACTCCCCAGCCGTTTCCCCAATCTGCTGGTAAACGGAAGCGTTGGAATTGCCGTAGGTATGGCTACTAATATCCCCCCTCACAATCTGAGAGAGGTCATTGACGCCATTGACTTGGTTATGAAAAACCCCGACGCCGCTCCCGAAGAGATCATGTCGGTGATAAAAGGTCCCGATTTCCCCACAGGCGGAATCATTATGGGCAGAGCAGGCATCAGAAGCGCCTATATGACAGGACGCGGAAAGATAACCCTCAGAGGCAGAGCGGAGATCAGAGAAGAAAAAACACACACCCGTATAGTGGTAACGGAAATTCCCTATATGGTAAATAAAACACGTCTCCTTGAAAGTATCGGCGCGCTTATGCACGATAAGAGGATCGAGGGCATTTCCACACTCCGCGACGAAAGCGACCGCACAGGCATGAAGATAGTTATGGAGCTGAAAAGGGACGCCAACCCGGATGTGGTTCTCAACAAGCTTTACAACTATACACAGCTACAGGATACTGTGGGCGTAATTATGCTGGCACTGGACAACGGTCAGCCTAAGATACTTTCCCTCAAGGATATGATAGTAAAGTATATTGAGTTCCAGGAGGACGTTGTAAGGCGCAGGGCGCAGTACGATCTCAACAAGGCAAGGGATAGGGCGCATCTTTTGCAGGGCTTTATGCTGGCTACCGACAATATTGACGAGGTAGTCACCATTATGCGCACCAGCAAAACACCCGCCGAAGCCAAGGAAAGACTTATGGAGCGGTTCAAGGACGAGGATATGTCAAAGCTTCTGAGCCACGCAATGGACGAGCAGTACAAGGACATAGTCTTTGAACATACTGTCGGTTTGTCTTCTATTCAGGCGGACGCAATAGCGCAGATGAGACTGGTTCAGCTCACAGGTCTTGAAAGAGAAAAGATAGAGTCCGAGTTGGCAGAGCTGATGAAGAAGATCAAGGAGTACACCGAGATCTTGACGGACGAAAACAAAGTCAAAGAAATGATTTCCTCGGAGCTGGAGGTCATCAAGAAGAAATACGGCGACGAGAGAAGAACTTCTATTGAGGACGTAAGCGGCGAGGTGGATATAGAAGATCTTATCCCTGTTGAAGAAAGCGTTATTACCTTTACCAATATAGGCTATATCAAGCGCCAGCCTATGGAGCTGTACAATTTACAGCGCAGAGGCGGCAAGGGCGTCAGCGGTATGAAGCAGAGGGAAGAGGACTTTATTGACAACCTCTTTGTAGCTTCCAGCCATGACAATATTCTCTTTGTCACCAATATGGGAAATATGTATAAGCTGAGATGCTTTGAGATACCCGAAGGGGGCAAGCAGAGCAGAGGCGTTAATATAGTGAGCCTTTTGCAGCTTTCCGAAAATGAGAGAGTGGCGGCTATGATGAAAACCGCTGACTTTGCGGAGAATAAATTCTTTATCTGTATCTCAAAGCAGGGCAAGATCAAGAGAACGCCCCTTTCCGCATTTAAGAATCTGCGCAAGGGCGGTTTAAGGGCGGTAGGTCTTGATGAGGGCGATGAGATAGCGGCGGCGTTCCTTACCGAGGGCGACAGCCATGTTATGATAGCTACACGAAACGGTATGGCTATCAATTTCCTTGAGACTGACATCAGGAGCATGGGCAGAACAGCCCACGGCGTTAAGGCGTTGAAGCTCCGCGATGACGATTATATTGTGGGAGCCTGCAAGGTTTACGATGTGGAAATGACTATTCTTACCGTTACCGATAAGGGAATGGGAAGACGGTGTGCCGTTACCAGCTACCGCGTTCAGAAAAGAGGCGGTTACGGTATGCTCAATTACAAGGTCAGCGAGGAAAAGGGCTATGTTTGCGGTATTCGTGCTTTGGGCGCAGATGATGACGTTATCCTTATCAACACTGACGGTATCATAATACGAATCAGAGCCAATGACATTCGCCTAATGGGAAGATATGCAACGGGCGTAAGGGTTATGAGACTGTCCGACGACAGCAGGGTAGTTACCTTCACAAGAACCGAGCATGACGATTCACAGGAAACTGAGCAGGTGGAGCAGGCGAGCGAGGAAGAATTGGAAGAAGAAATGAAGGAAGCCGAGCTGGAGGAAGCAGAACGAGGTCGTTGAGGATAACGATGATGTTGATGAAGATGCAGAAGAAAATGAAGAAGATAGTGCAGATGAGAATGAGGACGAATAATTTGAGGGTTGATTTTGATTAGTATATTTTCAAAACAGGCTGTAAAAAAGCTGCTTGTGAAAAATTGAACCGTTTAAGTTTCCGTCCACCCTTTACCAAAGGGTGGTGGGGTGTCCAGAGGGGTAAAGCGCCTCTGGTCGCTGTCCGCAGACAGCGAAATCTCCAACGTAAAAATAATCGGATATTCAGATAAAGAGAAAACATAATAATTCTCACAAAACAAAAATATCTGATAGCACAACATTCAAAATGACTTGTAAAACGTCAACAACCAACACAATAATAAACAATCCCCTGCGAGCAGCAGGGGATTGAATTTTTAAGCACAACAAAAAAGCTACATTTATTTTACAGCCGGATTGAATTTTTAAGCACAACATAAAAGCTACATTTTTTTACAGCAGGATTGAATTTTTAGCACAACATAAAAGCCACACTTATTTTACAGCCTCATTGAATTTTTAAGCACAACACAAAAAAGCTGCACTTGTTTTGCAGAATTTCTGTGACATTTACAATCTTTCCCCGTCTTTATAAGTGAACCCGCAAAAAAGAGAGGTGATATTATGGACGATATGGAGATCACGGAGCTTTTTCTCCAAAGAAAAGAATCCGCAATAAAAGAACTGTCCCAAAAATACGGCAGCTACTGCAAAACCGTTGCGTCAAACATTCTGAAAAACCCAAACGATACCGAAGAATGTCTGAACGACGCATATCTTGCGGTATGGAATTCCATACCTCCACAAAAGCCAAACTCCCTGGGCGCCTACACCGCCAAAATAGTAAGGAACAAAGCCCTGGACAGAGTACAGAGAAATTCCGCTCAAAAAAGAGGTGGAGGGGAAGAAACGCTGCCTATTGAGGAACTGGGTGACCTGGTAAGCGGCAGCAGTACGGAGCAGGGAGCTTAACAAAATAGAGCTCATTGGTGCGATCAACGGTTTCCTTGATTCGCAGGACAGGAGGACAAGGCTTATCTTTGTAGGGCGTTATTGGTCTTGTAACAGCCTTTCGGAGCTTGCCGCAAGGTTTCAGACTACCGAGCATAATATCACGGTAAAGTTGAGCCGTACAAGACAAAAGCTGAAAAAATACTTACATGAAAGGGGTTTTGAAATATGACGGAAAAGGAATTTTTAAATTTTTTTAACGATATTGATGACAAGTTTATAGATGAGGAAAGGGAGAGCAATGCCCCCGTGTATCCCGTGAAAATTCAATACACTGCCGAAAAGAAATCTAAAGTCAACAGCTTTTCTTGGGGAAGCTTTGCCGCCACCGCCGCTGTCTGCGCTGTTGCCTTTGGGGGAATTTTCGCGGCAGTCCGTTATTTCGGCAATGGGGAGATCGGTGTGGGAAATTCCACCACAGTGCCTTATGAGACAGTATATACTTCCGCAGATATGACTGTTTTTGAGGGAGAAACGCCCTCTGCTTCCGATGACACCTCCGCCGATGCTATTGCCGATCCCGAATCGGGAGAACTGCCAAGAGATCAGATGCCTGTAATGTATGAGACTACCCTGAACTGCAACGGAAAAACTTATACAGTGACAGCACTTTTGCACAGAGTACGCAGTGACGAATCCATAGACGGAGTTACAAAGCTTGACCAAAATTATATATGGGGAGATGTGATGCTGGAATTGTCACGGGACGGTCAGGTTTTAAGCAGGAAATATGTCTATGAAGAATGCTACGGCGCAGGTCAGGTCGGCGGAATGCCCTTTGATAAGGTATGGTTAGGCATCGATTATTTTAAAGTCCTTAATATGGAGCAGGACGTTTTGGCTTACTTTACTCCCAACAAGCAATTGTATCAGGAGGACGAGTATGAGGGTGTAATTATGAATGCGCAGTTATTCACTGTGAGCGATGATGAGCAGCTTGTTTCTATCCAAAGATACCTGACTGAGGAAGAGGATCAGGATTTTGAGGAATTCAGCAGCACTCGGTTTAAGTTTACTCCCTCTTTTGATGTGAACCCCGACAGCATTACTTTGCATCTTAATAAAGATGTGACAAATCCTTGGGCTGACAATAACACTGCGTTTTTAGCAGGGGATATTCCCATTTCCTTTGATTTTGAGAATTATCAATTGCAGTGTGAGATCAGGAATTATCGGTATCTTGTGTATCAATATACCTATTCCTGGTACTCTCCTTTGACATTGATGAACGGATTTATTGCTCTCCATAGTAATATTCTTGAATATGAATGTGTTCCCGTGCATTACATGAGCGATATTTATTTTTATACTGTTGAGGGGTGCTATTATGTTCCTTTCTTCACCCCTAAGGAACGCAGGATAGCAGGTGAAAAACTTTTTGATTGGACTTATCTGAGTAAAGGTTATCATGTGGGTGATTATTATGTTCAGAATGCGGTAAGCTATTATACTATAACTGAAATTGAGGGTTACCCTTTTACTTATAAGTGCGTTATCGACCTTTACGGCGAGCTGGACAGTACTGCTGTTGCGGAAAAGGTATATGATTCAGACGGGGAGGTCTCTGCCATAAAGATAACTCTTGATAGGGAATATTGTGAGGGGCTTTTCGGTATTGAGCCTTGTATAAAGGGAAGCTCTAACAGCGAGAAGGATTTTACTGATGACAGGGCTTGCTTTATTCTTACCGATGAAATGAAGAATTATAATGTGGTGCTTGACAGTCTTGATAATAGGGATTCTGTCAGGGTCAGGCTCTTGGGTAAGGAGTTTTCTTTAAGCTATAATTATAATATGGGAACTCTTTATGACGGTTTGACTTTGATCGGGTTTAAGGACGATGATAGTTATAGCTTGGAGATTTTGGAGTGATTTTTTATAAGATTTTGGGAGTTCTCAAAAGGGAACTCCCTTTTTCTTATCAAAATAATATTTTATATCAAAAAACCATTGCAACCCCGCAAAGAATGTGATATTATAATAATAGATAAGCATAATCAAAGGAGGACAAAACTATGTCAACCGAAAAAGAAAAAATGCTGAAGGGTGAACCCTACGATCCCACCGACAAGGAGCTTTCCGACCGCAGAATTCTTGCTCACAAGCTCTCCTACGAATACAACAACACCCCCGAAACCGACGCGGAAAAGCGTGAGGAGATCTTAAAACAGCTTATGCCGGATCATGGAAAGGGAACCTTTTTGCAATCCCCCATACAGTTCGATTACGGCTGTTTTACTCATGTGGGAGAAAATTTTTATGCTAACTTTAATTTCACCGTCCTTGACACCTGCCCCATAACTATCGGCGACAATGTGTATATCGGACCCAATGTGACTCTTGCTTCGGCTCTTCACTATGAAGATCCCGATTCCCGAAGAATGCAGTACCGTGAGGACGGCACACCCTACGATATCGAATTCGGTCTGCCTATCACTATCGGGAATGATTGCTGGATAGCCAGCAATGTTGTGATCTGCGCGGGAGTTACTATCGGCGACAATGTTGTTATCGGCGCAGGAAGCGTTGTTATAAGGGATATTCCCTCAAACTCTCTTGCTGCGGGAAATCCTTGCCATGTTATACGCCCGATCTCTTCGGCAGAAGCCGTAAAAAAACTTTTACAAGAAGGTTAAAAAATAAATGTTTGATTACGATATAGCAATAGTAGGCGCAGGACACGCGGGAGTGGAAGCTGCCCTTGCCGCTGCAAGAATGGGCTGTAAAACGGTTTTGTTCTGCCTGTCTCTGGACACTGTTGCAAATATGCCCTGCAACCCTTGTATAGGCGGTTCCGCAAAAGGACAGCTTGTGTGCGAGATAGACGCATTGGGCGGTGAAATGGGAAAGGCTGCGGACACCACCTTTATACAATCCCGCATGCTCAACAGGGGGAAAGGCGCCGCTGTTCACGCCCTCCGCGTACAGAGCGACCGCGTTAAATACCACTGCTATATGAAGGGTGTTCTTGAAACACAGGAAAACCTTGATATAAAGCAGGCGGAGGTAACAGGCGTTGTTACGGAAAGCGGCAAGGTAATGGGTGTCCGCACCAGGCTTGGCATTACCTATAATGTCAAAGCCGCCGTTATCTGCACAGGCACTTATCTTGGAGGAAAGATCCACATAGGCGAGCTTAACTACCAAAGCGGCCCCGATAACGTTATGCCTGCCCTTGAGCTTACCGCTGATTTGGCGGAAAAGGGAATTTCTCTGCGGCGTTTTAAGACAGGCACTCCTGCCAGAGTACACCGCCGCAGCGTTGATACATCGGTAATGGAGGTGCAGAGGGGCGACGAGCCTATAACGCCTTTTTCCTTTGATAACCAACTACCCTTGGAAAACAAGATAGAGTGCTATGTTACCTACACCAACGCAAAAACACATGAGATAATTCTTGAAAATCTCCACCGTTCCCCCTTGTATGCAGGCAGGATAGAGGGTGTGGGTCCTCGGTATTGCCCCAGCATTGAGGACAAGATAGTCCGCTTTAAAGATAAGGAAAGGCACCAGCTTTTTGTGGAACCTATGGGGCTTGACACAGAGGAGTGCTATTTGCAGGGTATGTCATCAAGTCTCCCCGCAGACGTTCAGCTTGCTTTTTACAAGACTATCAAGGGACTTGAACGAGTGGAGATAATGCGCCCTGCTTATGCTATCGAGTATGACTGTATCGATCCATTGGAGCTGTATGCAACTTTGGAGTTTAAGAAGATAAAGGGCTTGTTTGGAGCAGGACAGTTTAACGGTACAAGCGGTTATGAGGAAGCCGCTGCGCAAGGTCTTTTGGCGGGAATCAACGCTGTTAAGTATTGCAAACAAAGTGAAATGCTTGTACTTTCCAGAAGTTCAAGCTATATAGGCACCCTTGTGGACGACCTTGTTACAAAGGGCTGTATTGAACCTTACAGAATGATGACAAGCCGAAGCGAGTACAGGCTTTTGTTAAGGCAGGACAACGCGCCCCAAAGATTGTGTGGTATAGGTCGAGATGTGGGCTTGCTGCCCGAAAAGCGGTACACTTTCTATCTTGATATAGAGGATAAGATTAAGAGGGAACTGAACCGCATTGAGAAAACTACGCTGAAACCCACAGCAGAGCTTAACGATGCTCTTGAAAAGGCAGGAACCACTCCTATTTCCACAGGCACACGCTTTATTGAGCTTCTGAAACGTCCCCAAATCTCTTATAAGACCCTTATCCCATTTGACGAAAATGCTCCCGAGCTTCCCGATTCCGTTACCTACAGGCTGGAAATTCAGGTAAAGTACAAGGGCTATATTGATGCCCAAGAGGATAAGATAAATCAGCTGAAAAAGCTTGAGGACAAGCCTTTGCCTGTTGATCTGGACTACAAGACAGTAAAGGGCTTGCGGCTTGAAGCGCAGGAGAAGCTCAACAAATACCGTCCTCTGAATATAGGACAAGCTTCCAGGAT
>JAAVIE010000125.1 GCA_014799325.1 Oscillospiraceae bacterium | reverse complement strand
TCCTGCAGCTTCAATCACATCACGCCTAAGCAGCGGTTCCCCTCCTGCAAGCAGAATAAAGCTGATTCCAAGTTCTCCTGCCTCAGAAAAGATATTCTCCCAGTCCTGTGCGGTAAGCTGGTTCACCGGCTCAGCATCCGTACAGGCATGGTTCTGACGAGAATAGCACCCCGCGCAGTGGAGGTTGCAGCTGCTGGTAACACTTGCAATCAGAAACGGCGGTATGTTTTCACCGTTTGTTTCCGCTTTTGCACGCCTACGGGATGCTTCACGACTTGACAGGGCAAACCGCGCCATAAACACGCTTTCCCTTGGATCAGCAAGCGTCGCCCTGACTGCCTCTTTCACAATTCTCTCGACACCGCCGGTCAGGTATTTACCGAGATTAAATTCATTATTTTCCATAATACCACCTTTCTACAATGCTGCCGTTTCATCGTCTATCGAATCAAAATTTTGCGTGCCGCATTGATGCCAATCTTATAAGGCAGGGGTCTGAGGTCGTGATCGGCTTCCTTTAATTTTTCACGGATATTGATATGCTGCGGACAGTGTTTTTCACATTTACCGCAGCCAATACACTGTGATGCAAAACCGGGTTCTTTACGCAAACCCATATTCTGAGCAAACTCAAAGCGGGCTGAGGACTTTTTCTCCATATACATCAGATTGTAATAATAAAAATTACCCGGAATATCCACTCCCTTGGGACAGGGCATACAGTATCTGCAGCCCGTGCAGCCTACCTTTTCCCGTTCACGGATTATCTGCTTGATCTGTTCAACGATCTCTGTATCTTCTTCTGTAAAATGCCCCGGATCGGCGTCTGATGCGATGCGGATATTCTCATTCACCATATCCTCGGAATTCATGCCGGAAAGCACACAGGTCACTTCGGGCTGGTTCCACAGCCAGCGCAGACCCAATTCCGCCGCAGTATAGCCCTTGCTGTCAGAGGCAAGCTTCTCCTTTGCTTTATCAGGAAGATCCACCAGCTTGCCGCCCCTCAGAGGTTCCATGATAATAACAGGAATACCTTTACTTGCCGCTGCCTGAAGTCCTCTCCTTCCTGCCTGGGTATGCTCATCAAGATAGTTATACTGTATCTGACAGAAATCCCAATCGTAAGCGTCAAGGATCTTCAGAAACATTTCCGTTTCGCCGTGGTAGGAAAAGCCGATATTGCGAATACGTCCTTCCGCTTTCTGCCGCTTGATCCAGTCCTCAATACCCAAAGCCTTCAGATGCTCCCATTCGGCATAATCGGTGAACATGTGCATCAGGTAGTAATCGATATATTTTGTGCGCAGACGTGAAAGCTCCTCATTAAAAGTTTTATCTATTGCCGCGGCAGAACGTACTATATACTGCGGAAGCTTGGTGGCAATATAGACCCTGTCACGGCATTTGTTTTCGTCCAATATCCGACCGAGGCATTCCTCGCTTCCGGAGTAGATGTAAGCGGTATCAAAATAATTTACACCATTTTCAATAGCTAAAAGGACTTCCTTTTCCGCTTTTTCATAGTCGATCGCGTTTCCTTTTTTGCTGAATCTCATGCAGCCATAGCCTAACTGGGAAATTTTATTGCCATATCTGTCAAGTCTGTATTTCATATTGTCCTCCGATCTGCTATGAGAGCAGATATGATGCTATATATTCTGTATCGGCGTCTGTCGCAATTCCCGGGTCACTAATGCTAAAAGAAACATTTCTGCCGCTTTCTTCTGCCGCAAGAGCGAAATGGCACAAGGCTATTCCCAGATCTATTTTCTGCATATCGCCTGCCGCTTCGCTGATATAGCCTTTTGTTCTCTTCAAATAAAAATGAGCGCCGTTTTTATCCACCATAACTCTCCATGGCTGCTTATTGACTGCCGACGGAGCCCAACGAACCGTTTCCAAAGCTCCCGCCAGCCTGCCTGCCGCTTTCTCTGTCAAGGGCGCGCCAAATGTGCCGTCAAAGAAGATCCTTTCAAAGGGATCTCTGCTGTCCGCCTTGATAGCTTTCCGCATCATATTCTCACGGACAGATCTTTTTTCCGCAGGGTATCCCAAGGGGCTTATGCAAGGCATCATTTCATTCTGTTCCAGCACCATTGCGCGCTCAAAGGCGGAACGGTCCATTGTGCCGCCAATCCAGACTGTACCGATCCCAATAGATTGCGCATATAGCACAAATCTCTCAAAGGAATATCCAAATGCCTCCTCTATATGCGGCATACGGGGAGCCTTTGCCCCCACATAGAGGTCTGTGCCTTTGACAACAGGGCAAGAGAGATTTTGCTTTTTTCCGTCCAGAAATCTGAAGCTGATAGGTATTCCATAGGGATTTTCTATCTTTTCCATAAACAAGGCTAATTTCTCCTTGTCATTTTCAGAGACCTCTTTACCGTCAAATGTACGGACGCTTCTCCGATGACGTACCAGTTCTGTAATATTTTCCATTATTTTTCCCCGATCATAGTAAGTTGTGTTTTGTTCATGCTATTCATATTGATTACAAAGCTTCAAGCTGCTTCTTCACTTCATCAAGGCTGATATTTTGTTCCTTTGCAATGCGCGCAATATCGTCATACTCGTACTTTGAGCGGCTTACTCCGTAACCGGAGGATACCTTACGGCGAACCTCCCCATAGGGAGTTTGTAAAGCTTCCGTTTTTCTGTCCAAAATATGCCGATGAGTTATGTATTCACGCACACCAATAGTTGTGGTGTATTTGAACAATGAACCGATAATTTTTTCCTTGTCCTGCTCCCTGCACATCACACGGATCAATGTGCCGGGGCGGGATTTTTTCATGCCTATCGGTACGGTGTAGACCTCACGTGCGCCGTTTTCAAACAGACGCTCCATTGCAAAGCCTATTTCTTCCGCCGTCATGTCGTCCACATTGCAGGACAGCTCCAAAACAACATCGGTTTTATCGGCTGTATCACCAAGCATGGCGCGAAGGCAGTTTGCTGTCCCGAAATCTTTCTTTCCCATACCGTATCCGATAGCTCGGGTTTTCATCACGGGCATATCTCCGAAACGATCGGCAAAATGCTTCAGAAGAGCCGCCCCGGTAGGCGTGCAAAGCTCTCCTTGAATACTGCCGCCGTAAATTGGTATGTCTTTCAAAATATAGGCAGTGGCAGGGGCGGGAACAGGCAATATACCATGCGCACACTTCACATGACCGCTTCCCACATGAATGGGAGATACAACTACTTCATCGGGAGCCAGCTCATTCATCAGCAGACATACGGCGGTAATGTCAGCCACAGCGTCCATTGTTCCGACCTCATGAAAATGGATCTCCGTTATCGGCACACCGTGAGCGTGACTTTCCGCTTCTGCAATCAGTCCGTAAACCGCAAGAACATCATTCTGCACCTTTTGCGGAAGATGAAGATCGGATATGATATGCTCGATCTCATGCATACTGCTGTGATGATGTGCATGATCATGGTGGTGATCGTGAGTTTTTTCATGCTCGTGTTTATGTTCGTGGTCATGCTCATGTTCGTGTTCGTGATCGTGATCGTGATGATCATGCTCGTGAGTATGATCGTGCATTTCCTCACTTTCTTCCATGCCATTGACCGTAACGGCAATATGAGTGCCCGTGATCCCGCCTTTTACTGATTTTTCCTTTTTGATCTGCACTCCAGGAATAGCAAGAGCGTTTAATTTTTCGATAAACGCATCAGGGTTCGGCAATAGTTCAACAAGAGCTGCGGTCAGCATATCGCCCGCAGCACCCATTCCGCAGTCCAAATACAATGTTTTCACTTTCTTACCTCCATGTGGCAATCATACTTGCAAGGCAGTCCCCTAAAACAAAATTATTGTACAGCAAGCCTGCCGCCCTCAAGCCTATAACACGGTCAACCAGATCTAAAATTCTCTCATCGTGCGTGACCATAACAGCAGCCTTTTCGTGCTTTTTTACTTCCATTCGTATCATCTCCACAACCTGTCTCCCGTGTGCTCCGTCAAGGCTTGCGGTCGGTTCATCGGCAAGAATTATATCGGGATCGTTTACAAATGCTCTGGCAATAGCGACCCGCTGCTTTTCGCCGCCGGACATCTCCGAGGGATATTGATTTTTGCATTTTACTATGTCAAGTTCCTCAAATAATCCGTCAATATCCGCGCTGCGATCTTTAGCCTGAAATGCTGTGAGCTGCTCCCTTGCTTTAAGATATGGCAAAAGCTGATGATTCTGAAAAATAAATCCTATATGCTCACGGCGGAGCTGCGTCCACTGCTTTTTGTTAATATCGGACACATTCTTTCCCGCAATGCCGATCTTGCCCGAGTCGGGAGCAAGCAGCATTCCCGCAATAGTAAGCAGTGTGCTTTTGCCTGAACCCGACGGACCCATGACTGCGGCAAATTCACCTTTTTCAACACTAAGCGAAACATTGTCAAGCACAACGTTTTTCCCGCTGCCGTTGCGGTATGCCTTGGTTATATTATCAAGCTGCAATACATTTGCGCTCATTCTCCCGAACCTCCTATCACCTTTATCGGATCAACGCGCGATATGCTCAAAACCGAGATCAGACCGCCTAATATGGATATTAAAATAAACACCGCTATCACCGTAATAACATTCCCGTTTTTAAGATAAAACGGCATTGCGGACGGTATCGCCATCGCCATTAAATATGTAAGAAGCGCAGCTGCGGCAGCACCGAACAATGCGATAACGCAAATCTGACTTGCCACTATGGCTGTAAGCCGATCCATGCCCATTCCAAGCGCTTTCATCACGCCGAACTGCTTGTACTTCTGTATAGTAAGTATGTAATAAAAAGCTCCGATGATCGCCGCTGATACTACGACCAGCACCCAGATTATCATGGTGATCGTCAAATGCTCCGCTTTATATGACGGGATATTTTCTATGATCTCGGATTTCGGCACAAGCTCGGTGCCGTCAATATGGATCTCTTCAATGTTCTCTCCCCTAATGGCAATAGAGTGATACATCTTTTGGTACATAGGGTTCAATGCTGTTCTTATTGAAGTGTAACTGTCTACGGAGATGTAGCCTATCGAGGTATGCCCATACATACTGTCAGCCGCAAATCCCGCGACTGTAAATTAAAGCTCCGACGACGAATCGAAAACCACATCTCCCACCGCAATACCCTCATCCGAAAAACTTTTGTCAAGTACAATGGGATTGACATATCGGAGTCAGCAAGATTCGTTCCGTCAATAAGATTTGGTTCAAGAAAGCTGCCCGGTTCTATCACAAAATATGTAATATTCAGCTTTTCATCCGAGCCTTTTTTGGACAGATACATTCTCTGAATACCCAATACTGCGGTTTCTGCGTCTGTTTGCGAGCACAGCTCGTCATATTTTTCTGTACTCAGATCGGATACCGTTATCAGCTTTTCCGCAGAATCACTCAAAAGAAAATAATCCGCGTCAATATTGTCAATACCCGATATTACAGTCCTGCCCAAGCCCTCTACAAGTCCTGTTAAAAACAAGACCATAAACACCAGCAGCGTAATGATAAGTTCAATAAGAATATACTTTTTTTATTGTAGATCAATTCCTTCAGCGCCAGCTTCACGATTACCACGCCTTTCATAGTTTATTATTATTATTTGCAAACGCTTTCTGCTGTCAATATAGCTTCTACTTGCTCCCGTTTTTCAAAAAGAACGCAGCCGCCGCTGTGAACTCCCGCAAGAATATTTTGATCCCGCAGGGTCATAAACAGCGGCGAACGCAAAGCCTCACGCAAAGACGTATCCTTCACGTTTATATCGGAGTAAGGCGAGAAAGGACAAGGCTCCGCCCCGCCGTGAGAGTTGATATGGAAGAAGCCGCGCCCTGCCGCTAAACAGCCTCCTGCGCTTTCTTCATCACCGGGAAATGATAAGAATACCATATCGGGATATTTTTCACGCATGGCAGCAAGGCGTTGGCTTAAATATTCACGCTCTCTGTCACTTGGAGCAAGGGAGCTGCTTTCCTCCGACACAGGCACATATTCAACATAGATTACGACCTTGCAGCCGTTGTTTTGCAGATCGTCAAGGAACGCGTCCTCTGTGATCTCATGCAGATTTTCGGTAGTTGCCGTGATGGACGCGCCAAAAAACAAGTGCTTTTTCCGAGCGCTTTCCATTGCCTGTTTCAGCTTGGCATAAACTCCGCTGCCGCGCCGATCATCGGTTTTCTCCCGCTTTCCCTCAATGCTGAATACGGGCAGCAGATTTCGCTTTTTATCAAAGAGCTTTATGTATTCGTCATCTAAGAGCGTTCCGTTTGTGTATATGGGAAAAAGAATGTCCTGATATTCGCCTGCCGTTTCGATAACATCTTTGCGGATAAGCGGTTCGCCGCCCGCAAGAAGAATAAAGCTTATCCCAAGCTCGTTTGCCTGAGAAAAATGTTCCCCCATTCATCTGCGGTGAGCTGATCAGCAGGAGCGCAGCCGCTGCAGGCATTGTTATGCCGTGAGTAACAGCCCGCGCAGTGAAGATTACAGCTGCTTGTAATGCTTGCTATCAGAAACGGCGGTATATTTTCACCCTCCTCTGCATTAGCGCGTTTTTTGACTGCTTCCTTGCTCGCTAGGGCAAATCTTGCCATAAACGCGCTTTCTCTCGGATCGGTAAGTGTTGCGAGGATCGCTCTTTTTACTATTCTTTCGATGCCGCCTGCTAAATATTCGCCTAAGTTAAACTCCTGTTTCTCCATTACTGCTCTCTTTCTGCAAGCATTACTTTGTCAGCTTGCCTATTATATCATAAAGCATATCGTAGATCATCTTTGCCTTTTGCGGGTCAAGCTCGATGCAGCCTCCGAGCCTTTCGGGAATATGAACGGCTTTTTCCTTCAACTCTTCTCCCTTGTCCGTGATAGTGACTATCAGATCACGCTCGTCCTCTTTAGAACGCTGTCTTGTCACATATCCTTTTTCTTCAAGCCGCTTGATAAGAGGGGTAAGCGTTCCCGAGTCCAGATACAGATATTCCCCTACCTCCTTGACCTTAAGCTCCTTGTGTTCCCACATGACCATCATTGTAATATACTGTGTGTATGTGAGGTCAAGCTCATCAAGATACGGCTTATACGCCTTTACAACTTCCTTTGCAGCCACATATAGGGGAAAGCAGAGCTGATTTTCAAGCTTAAGAACATCGTATTTATCGCTCATTGCTTACAACCCCAAAGAATCTACCCAATTTTTCCACTCCTCTGCGCTTTGCTCGCCGTGGATCACTATTCCCTCTCGGATAACGGTACTATCATCAACGCTGACCTTCAGATCCGCAGCCGACTTATCAAATCCGGTGCTTCCCGAAGTGGCAAACAATATGATAGTTTTTCCCGAAAGCTCATAGCTTTCCAAAAAGGTGTTGATGATAGTGGGAGCGGTGTACCACCAAATAGGAAATCCGAGTAAGATTACATCATACTCCTCCGCTTTCGCATTTTTATCCGCAAGAGCCGGGCGGAATGTTCTGTTGTTCATCTCCACGGAGCTGCGGGATTTTTTGTCCTGCCAATTAAGGTCTGCGGCGGTATAAGCAACCTCCGGGCGAATTTCATAAAGATCGGCATTGGCAGCTTGCGCGATTTTCTTTGCGGCATCGGCAGTTACACCGCCGGCGCTGAAATATGCAACTAATTTTTTGCTCATAATAAGATCCTCCTATATTGATTTTGCAATATTAAATTGTGTGCAAGTAATATTGGCATTATACTATATAAAAATTTGTTTGTCAATACCTTTGAAGTAAAAATCTGCTATCAATTTGTTATCGGGAACGCAGCATGGCGATACCTCTGATAAGCCAACAGAATCCGCCGAGCTGTTTTATTTTTCCGCGGTATTCTGTGCGTCCTTGTCCTCGTCATAATAGACAATAACGACCGATGCGCATTCTTTTACAAAGTCATAAATTTTCGACAGGCTGTGGCGGTCGCAGACCGCCAAACGATTTTGGGAAAAAAATGAGGGGCGAGATGTTCCTCGCCCCAAGTTTTTCATGTGAACCATTGACAAAACAGATTGTTTATTTTTATTACAAAAATATATAACGCGTTTTTGGGATTTTGACAGATGATTTTTCTTACTTAGAACTTGTTCCAATAGGAGTGGTGTGCGGATTTTCGAGCATAATTTTGTCGATGACAAGGCGAATTTTCGCAGGCGGGCTGTCGCCCGTCAAGAAAATTCAACACAGTCAGCGGCAAAATTTGCCGAAAAGACGTGCGCCAATCCTATTGGAACACGTTCTTAATCGATAAATTTCAAGTTTTTCTTAGCGGATATTCTTTTCCAGATGATCAGTGCTACGGCTGCCGTCAATATCTCCGCGATCGGGAAAGCACTCCACAAAAGCCAATTCATTTGCGGATCGTTTTTGGCGACATAAGCGAAAGCCAGCGCAAACGGGAATACGAACAACAGCTGTCTGCAAACTGAAATGATCAATGAGCCTATTCCGCTGCCCACAGCCTGGAACACTCCTTGAAACGCAATGTTTACTCCCGCGAACACCAATCCTATTGAGATAATGCGTATCGCGCTTACGCAAAGGGCCTGCGTCTCTCCCGACAGCCCAAATACCTCCGAAAACGGTGCGGCGAAGATCTCCAGCACCGCGCTCCCCGCAAGCATGATAACGGCGGTAAACAGGTGCCCGAATTTTACGCATGACTTGATTCGCCCGCTGTCGCCCATTCCATAGCTGAACGCGGTTATAGGAGTTATCGCGTCACGCATTCCGAACGCGGCAAACAGCAGAAACTGCTGAATTTTGTAGTACAGTCCGTAAGCGGTAACCATGTTTTCGCTGACGCTCTTAAGAATCAGATTCATTCCATAGGTCATAACCGAGATCAGCGCCTGAGAGATGATCGCGGGAAGTCCGATCGCGTAGATCATGCCGATGATCCGAAGCGACGGCTTGAAGTGAATAGGTTTGATACGTATTGATTTGTTGAATTTCAGATGGAAGATCAGCGCCGCGGCAAACGATACCACCTGCCCGATAACGGTTGCGTAAGCTGCGCCCTTTACTCCCATTTCCGGACAGCCAAGCCAACCATAGATCAGGATCGGGTCAAGAACGATATTCGTAACCGCGCCGAGTATCTGCGCAACAGTGGAACAGATCGAGTGACCCGCCGCCTGGAGCATTTTTTCAAAAATCGCAAACATGGACATTCCGAACGAGAACACGCAGCATATTCTTAAATAATCCGTTCCCATTGCCGAAATAACGGCGTTGTCGGTCTGTGAAGCGATATATGCCTCCGCTCCGAACAAGCCGAAGATCAGAAAAGCCGCGTATATCACAATTCCCAGAAAAATCGCGTTGCCCGCGGTTTTGTTTGTAAGCTCGCTGTTCCCTTGTCCGAGGCTCTTTGCTATAAGGACGTTTGCTCCGACGCCGGTACCTATACCTACCGCCACCATCAGTATCTGAAGCGGAAAAGCCAACGTCAGCGCGTTAAGAGCGTTCTCTCCGCCCACCTGCATATTTGATACGAACGCGCTGTCCACAATATTGTAAACCGCCTGCAAAACCATTGAAACGATCATGGGTATACCCATTGAAAGCATCAGCTTTCCCACGGGAACCGCTGCCATTTTTTCATCTTTTAAACTCATGTTTCCCTCCAAAAACAAAAAAGTGCAGCTTACCGATCGGAATTACGCGGTAAGCTACACATCTTAATTTAATTATATCAATATCAAAAAATTTGTCAAAGGATATTTTGCACAATTTTAATTGATATTGTATAATAAAACTTGACACATTTCCTTCAAAGAAATACAATAAAAGAAAAAGGAAGGAAAGAAAAAAATGGGACAAGCAAGAAGTTACGATCAGGAGTTCAAGGTACAAGC
>JAAVIE010000124.1 GCA_014799325.1 Oscillospiraceae bacterium | reverse complement strand
GTCCTCGCTCATCTCTCTTAGCGTTACTACCGCCTTTTGAATTTCGGGTACTCCTGCTTCGTTCAGCATATCTATTTCCTCGCTTTGGGAAAGTTATAAAAATTTACTGTTTCTTTTGCATTATTTCAAGAGCAGATTGAATCATGCTTTCAGACGCTCCTGCTTTACGCATGGCGGCAATCAATTCTTCTCTTTCCTCTTTTCTTCCCTTTTTCTCCGCATTCCTCATAGCAGAATTATGATCCATTATCCACTTTTCCCTCAATCTCGCCATTTCCTGTATCTCTTCGTCCTCGCTCATCTCTCTTAGCGTTACTACCGCCTTTTGAATTTCGGGTACTCCTGCTTCGTTCAGCATATCCAATTCCTCCTCCGTTTCTGCATTTATCAGCTGTAACCACAGCTTTTTGCGGTTGTCGGGTTCTATTTTATCATTGATTTTTTTCAGTTCAAAAAACAAAATAGTGCATTTATCTGTTAAAACCTCATGTCTGCCTGTTTCAAGCAGCTTGAATGTGGAATACGCTTCCTCACAGTCAAACATTTTAAAATTCATGATATTTATGCAGATAGTGGACTTTAAATCGTTGTAGTCCTGTCCCTTTTTCAATTCGTCAGAATAGGTTTTTGACCAGTAATACACAGAACGGTCGCGGTAATTTCTTTCGTCCTCGATCTGAATTTCCACATTGACAACACTGTCGTTCATATATACCTTTAAGTCCAGATCTCCCTGTTTTCCGTCAATTTGGGCAGGAAGAAGCTTTGTATCCAGCACTTGAATTTTGGTAATGGAATTTTGGGGCATATCGAGAACGGCCTCTAAAAAAGAAGAAAGGTTCTTTAAATCCTTATCTCTTGTAAAGAATCTCTTAAAAATAACATCTAACTTTGCCTTTACAACATTTCTGCCCATAATATCGACCCCTGTCTTTTCTTAATTTAAGTATACCACAAAACCTTTACATAGTCAAATAAAAATAACCGCCTCACGCCGTCAACCGTAGGTAGTTATTTTAACAATCTATAGGAGCGACAACGTCTCGCTCTCTTTTTTATACTATAACGTATTCCCCTGATTTTGTCAAGTGCTTTAGCCTGTCCTTTTCAAAACCCTTTTCCATATATTGACAACCCTCAACAAATTATGTATATATAAGTGGTTCCCTTAAAGGGAACTTCTCTTTAAGAGAGCCGAGATGAGCGAGGCGTTGTTTTACATAAAGCTCCCGAGTATTATTAGCAAAGGCCAATAAGATAAGAAAGGGGGTGGGGTCATGTATATAACCCTATCAGAATTAACTGGTATTTTATCACTTGTATGTGAGGTTATCTCTGCATGTGTCCTCGTTGTAACCCTTCTGTTGAAATTATTCAACAAAAAGAAGTAATATCAACGATAAAAAAATAACTGTCTCCAAGTTGCAAACGTAGACAGTTATTTTTAACCTATACGGGAGCGACAACGTCTCGCTCTCTTTTTTATATTATAACCCATTCCCCTGATTTTGTCAAGTGCTTTAGCCTGTCCTTTTCAAAACCCTTTTCCATATATTGACAACCCTCGACAAATTATGTATAATATAATCAGTTCCCGTAAAAAGGAACGTTATACTCTCTAAAGAGAGTGGAGATGTCGAGGCGTTGTTAATAAAGCTCCTGGCGGTAAGTGCTTGCACTGCCGTTACATAAAGGGGGTGAGAGTATGTACATGAGCTTAACAGAGGTTTTGCAATTACTAACCCTGCTCTGTGAAGTGTTGACTGTATTTATTCTTGCTTTGGATTTATTCAAAAGCAATAAAAAATAACTACCTCACGCCGCAAACCGTTGGTAGTTATTTTTAACTAATAACAGGAGCGACAACGTCTCGCTCTCTTTTTTATATTATAACCCATTCCCCTGATTTTGTCAAGTGCTTTAGCCTGTCCTTTTTTATTCTCTTAGGAAAGTTGTGACGGTTTGGTTCTCTTGGAAAAGTTGTGCTGGTTTGGGTTCTCTCAGGGAAGTTGTGCTGGTTTGGGTTCTCTCAGGGAAGTTGTGCTGGTTTGGGTTCTTTCAGGGAAGTTGTGCTGATTTGGGTTCTCTCAAGAAACTTGGCGGTAATTTACTGATTTGAAAAGAATTTCAAAATTCTTAAAATAAAGCTCCACGCCGCAAGCGGCGCTCCGCTTTATTTTAAGAACCGTCCACTGTTTCCTTCGGAAACAGTGGACATTTTTGAAATTCGTGCTATCAAGGCAGTTGTGAGAGTGGAAACCCGCTCTTATGAGTGTTGTGCCGATTTATACGACTCTCCCAAGAAAGCTGACATAAAACGATTTTGTCAAGTGCTTTACCCCGTCCTTTTTCAAAACCGAAAATGCAGTCGTTCTTTTTTTGACACTTATGTTGAATTTATTCAAAAAAAGAAGTAATGAACGATAAAAATAACTACTTCTAACCTAAAGTATAACACTTATTTTTCTTCATTCATAAACAAAACCCACACCTCGAAAAGAGATGCGGGTTTGTAGTTCATAATTCGCTTACTTAAAAACAAAATTATGCTGTTGTTGTGGTTCCTTTTATTACAAAGTCTACACCTGCTTTATCCTCTGTACTAGCAGCTGTTGTTTTAAATTTACCCAACATACCACACGCATGATTACCATCACTGGCAACAATCTGATATGCATCGTCATAACCTGTGATAGAAGTAACCTTTATTGTATCGCCTACACAATCTGCACCATCAGGGCTATAAAGAACACCTGTTACACCGCCGTTGTCAACAAGAACAACAAAATATGAATTAGGAGCTAACTTTTCTTTTAAGCCTTCTCCCAAACTGTCTCTCAATTTCACTAAAGATTTATCTTCTGTTTTAGTATCCTCCATGGGCATTACTACATAATCTTCACTGTTGCTTGAGGTAGATACGAAATCAGAAATTGTTGTAGAATCAACTGTAATAGACTTAGGTGTGCCGTTACTATCTACTTGACAAGTAATCAACTTACCAGAGAATACCTTACCGGTCATAGAATAAGCTGCGATAGCTGCGTTAGCCTGTGACTGAATGCTGTCTGCACCTGCCTGCAAGCTTGTGTATGTAGCCTGTGTAGTGTATCTGCTTACCAAAGGAACAATAACTGCGGTCAGGATTGCGATGATCGCGATAACTACGATCAACTCAACCAGTGTGAAGCCCTTTTTATTCTGGAGCTTTCTGATTTTGTTTAACATTTCAATTTCCTCCTAAAAATTAAAAAAATAATTTCACGGAGTGTCGGGTTTGATCGTGATCACCTGCAAACTCCGTTCTTAATAAAGGACAAACCGCCATAAAACCGCGCGGTGCGAAGTTCCCCGCAATTTATCAGGTTCTTGCTCTTTACTGTATCTTGATTATAGCAGATTGATATTAAAATGTCAACATTCTTTTTAAAAATTGTTATTTTTGCACAAAATCGGGGTTACAACTTCTGCCCGACAGGGGGCGCGTATTTGTCACTTGATATTGCAATTTCTTTTTTTATAATGTATAATGATAAAGGTCAAAATTCGCACAGCTTTACTGATAGCACGAATTTCAAAAATCGTCTGCGTTTAGAGTTTTTGCCCGGCTTTTCAAGCAAAAGCTCTAATCGCAGTCGGATAGAAAACTTTTTAAATCAGTAAATTACCGCCAGCTTTCCCTGAGAGTGGGTCACCACTCGCACAACTTCACTGACAGCACGAATTTCAAAAAGTCCGCTGTTTCTGTAGGAAACAGTGGACGGTTCTCAAAATAAAGCGGAGCGACGCAATGCGGCGCGGAGCTTTATTTTGAGAATTTTGAAATTCTTTTAAAATAGGAGCAAAAATGAAGCTTGACATAAAAAGCATTTTAAAGAGAGCCGTTCACCCAAAAGAGTGGAAATCTCTGTACAGAGAATATAAAGAACTATGTAATTACATAATTTTCGGCATACTCACCACGATCGTTTCCTTTGGCACATACTATCTGTTCCGCTTTATTTTCCCAAATGAGGACAGCGTTCCCGCTTTTTTAAAGTGGGTCTTTAAGCTGACGGCGGTATTCGGCACAGAGAGCGCCACAGTGCTGCCTGTTTTCCTGTCCTGGGTCTGCGCGGTGACATTCGCATACGTCACCAACAGGATATGGGTCTTTGAGAGCAAGGCGCGGGGCGCGGCTGTCTTGGCTGAGATCGGCAAGTTTTCCGGCGCAAGAGCGCTGACCCTTTTCCTGGATCTGCTGATAATGTTCCTTATGGTGGATCTGCCGAAGATGCACGGCGTGTTGTGGGAGTTCTTTGCAAGGTGCGTGGACAGCGCGGCGGTGTTGGTGGTGAATTATGTGTTGAGCAAGGTTTTGGTGTTTAGGAAGAAAAAGGGTTGACAGCATAAATTTAGGGCTGCTTTTCGCAGCCCTGTTTTTATTTTATACTTTCATAATATTTCTTTGCTTCTTCATAGAAATATCCATGCTCATAGCCCTCATCTTTTTCGGCTAAATACTTTTCCGCCGCTTCCTCTGCCGCTTCTTCCATCATTTCCTGAAAATCATGGTCTTCTTGGAGCATTTCGGCGATCTTTAACATTTTCTCAACAACATTATCTTTTTCTTCTGACAGTCTTTCAGCAAACAATTTAGCTGCAATTCTTTTTGGATAAATTTCCCTAAATCCCTCTTTAAAGCCTTTTTTATATTCATATCTGCTTCTTGAAGCTCTTTCACGGATCAACTGTTATTTATATTGTGCATCTTCTGCTTTTTTCCCTTCCTCGGTCATTTCGCTGTATGGTATATACTTTCTCTCAAATTTCTTGGGGAGAATTTCTTTTATTTTTTCCTCGGAGATCCCCATTTCGAGAAGTCCTTCTATGAGATTGTCTTTTTCGGGCATTTTGGATTCCTCTTTTCTATATTATTTGATTATTTTTAAAAATTTATGAATCAATGGATAAGATAAGAATTTGCCCGGTTTATCAAGCAAATTTAAATCTTGTCGGTTTTGAAATTCTTTTTTAAATAGTCAGAAAATGCAGCCCCATACTCTCCTCCCCCAACCGGCAAACCACCTTGGCGGAAATATCAGTAACAGCGATCCGCTCAAACCCCACATACTTGGCAGTCTCCGCCTTGTACCGCTCTATCCTCTTTGTATACGGCTTGGGGACGCTTATGATCAGCAGCGATCTATCAATGTTCTTTTTATTTTTCAACACCTTGGCAATATAGCTGCGGTAATACTCATACTCGCTTTTGAAAACCATTCCGAACTTGATGCCGCCCTTTTTCACCGTCACCAGGGGCGCAAGGCAGAAAAAGTCCATGGCTGTGGAAAGGTTCCTTGAAATTATCCCCATTTTCCTGCCCCAGGCGGTGTCCTTTGCGGTGTAGGTGCTGTTTATATGGCTGTCAAGCTCGTCAATGGCTCTGGCGATAAATTCGGGGGAAAAGCCCTCCCCTGCCAGCTTCACCGCTTCCATCATCTGAAAAAGCATGCCGCCGCCTATCTGCCTCGAATCGGCTACATAAACGTTTTTGAAGCTCTCGGCAGCCTTTTTCGCGTTGAAAAAGGACTCCCTCACATTAGTGCCGCAGCATAGGTGGCACAGGCTCTGCGCGTTTTTCAGATGCTTCTGGAAAAATCCGCGGTAGTCCTCCACCGAGGGGCATATTATCTGCGGTATCTCGCCCTTTTCCTCGGCGTACTCGATAAGATTCTCCGAGGAAATTTCATAGCTCTCTCTGAACGAGCCGCCCTCTGTCTTTATCCCCGCCTGGATAAGGGGTATCTCCTCGGGGAAAAGCTCGGGAGGAAGGTAGCAGTTTGAGTCTGCGGTAATAAGGGTCTTTATCATTATTGCTCCTCCTCTCCGCTTTCGTTGTCCTGTCCTTTTTTCAGCCTGTTCAGATCAATGATGCTCCGCTCGGTGCTGCCTGCGTTGATCTCGTTCAAGGCGGATTTCAAAATAGTTCTGGCGCGGTATCCTATGTGCATTTCCAGCAGTTCCTTTATTATTTCGGCTGCAATTTCGGGCTTCTCCTCTGCAAGCTGCGCCTTTGTCCTTTCCGTTCTTTGGAGTAACTCCTCTTCCGAGATCTCTCTGATGCCCACATCTGCAAAATACTTTGAAATATCGCTGAGCAAGCGGATAATTTTGATATTTAGAACATCGTTCAACTCCTTTAAGACTGCTTGCTCCTTTCTTTCAGCGGCAGCTGATCCCTGCCTTGCTATCTCTGCCGCAGACACAGCCCCTATGCTTGAAGAAACGGATCTGATACTTTGAAGCACGATTGTACACTGTTCAAAACTGCTGTTCTCAACAAGCTTTGCAAGAGTGGGGAAGGAATTCCTTGCTCTGTCCTCAAAGATCTCCAGCATATCCCTGTATGCTGAACGGCTTCCTCCTGCCACTGCCATTCCCCTGACAGGGTCAAGCTCTTCATAGCGGCTGCTGTCGTTGTCTGCAATGGGCTTCAGCAGCTCCTCGTCCAGCCACTTTGATAATACCGCGTCCAGCTGCGCAGGGGTGAAATCCAAGGGCAGCCTGTCGGAACAGCCGCCGATAATTTCTCCCACCTCAATAACCGGGATATTCGTAAACATTCCGTCATCTGCCGCCATGATCCTTGCTGCGGCGCTTTCGTTTCCGCTGCCGCAGAGGAATACAAGGTCATAATCCGTTTCCTCAAGCCGTTTTATTATGTCCTTTATATTTGTGCGGTCGGGTTCGATCCTATAGGCTTCAAGTCCTTTAAGCACTGCGCCGTTTTCTCCCACAACCAGCACCTTTGCGTCGGGGGCAATGAACTCCTGCACAAAGCCCTGTCCTCCCACCGAGCCGTTGTTGAAAATGTGGGAGAAAACCGTTATGGCGAGGGGCTTCAGCACTCTCTTGATATTTCTGGGAATGGGGGTTTCCGTCTCTCCGTCGCCGCAGACCGCCACAACAGTCTTTACCCTTGCCATAATGTCAAAAATGGGCTTGTCAAAGGGATAGAAGCCATAGTCAAAGAAAATATGGGTTATCTCGGGATCGTCCTTTTTGAGGATAAAGTCGGCTCTTGAACGGCACACGCTGCACTTTACCCCCATTTTCTTAAGCTGGGAAAGGCAGGCGGCGGCAATAACAGGGCTTCTGAGATATAAAAGCGCCTTGATGTTTTCGGGGTCCGGAACTTCCGCAAAAGGAAGGTGGTTTTCAACTTTTTGCGGAATGGTAACGGAAAAGCGGCTGCCCCCCGTCTTTACATTTCTCACGAAGATAAAGCCGTCCATAAGGGAAACCAGCCTTTTCGCCACCCCCAAGCCCAGGTGGATAACGGGCTTCTCTCCGTCGCTGTCGGCGTATACGGTGAAGATCCTGTTTGCTGCGTCGGGGGCGATGCCCAAGCCCGTATCGGTCACTTCTATGTGGAGATTTACGCCGTCAGCGGTTTTTCTCGCTCTCAGGCTGATAGTTACGCTTCCCTTTTTGGTATACTTCACCGAGTTGGTGAAAAGGTTCATTATCACTTGTGTGATCCTTCTGCTGTCGCCTATAAGAACTGCGGGTATTTCGGGCTGGCAGTTTATTATTATATCAAGGTCGGGATTTGAGCAGGCGGAAAAACAGAAGTTCGCCACATCGCTTACAAGGCTGTGAACGCTGTAGGGGGCTATGTTAAGAGCCATTGATCCGCTTTCCGTCAGCGCATAGTCCTCTGCATCATTTAAAGCAATTGACAGCCTGCCTGTCTCAGAATGGATCTTGAACAGTGTTTCACGCACAGGCGCAGGCAGATCGTTTCTTGCAAGCAGCGCGTCACAGGCTTCCGAAAGCTTTCCTGCAATACTGTTCATCTGCTCGGAGGAGGCTGCCCAGAACTCGTCGTTTTTCCTGCCCGAAACAGACAGCTGCTTGTTTTTCTTCCTTAAGAAAAAGAAATTTGTCCTCACTGACTGAACGAACAACACCATTCCCAATCCCGAAAGGTTATAGCAAACGCATATCAGCAGATACACCGACGTAAGATGATCTATATGGTCGGGCATAAAGAAGATAACGTTGACGATGAGTATCACATCGGTAAGCAGCAGATAATACAGAGAAAGCTTTGAAGAAAGGAAAAAGCCGCACATCACAACGGCGGCGGCAAAAAGCACAGGAAGATAGAACGCAGACTGATTGATAACGGAAAGGGCAAGGCAGGACACAGCAAAAAAAGTCACCAGCACATAAGGCTGCGCGCGCTTGATCTTACCGATAATGGTAAATATCAAAGGCACAGCAAAAAGCACACCGCCGCAGATCATGGAAAAAATTATCTCATTTTTCGGCAGAGTGAGACAGGAATTTATCAGATGGACCATTGTTGAGAAGAAAAAAAGCGTATAGGACGCTATCATCACATTCCTGTATTTGAACATTGTCTTGTACCCTTTCCTGTAAGGCAAAATGTAAGTGTTGTCGTTTATTATAACACATTTTATAAAATTTTGCAATATTTAAGGGGAATTTTGCTAAGTGCAAACGAATTAAATGGGGTTGTAAAACAGTTCCTTTATTTTATGCTCCCAGGAAGGTGGTGCTGATTTGGTTTTCTTAGGGAAGCTGTGCTGATTTGGGTTCTCTCGGGGAGGTTGGCGGTAATTATGGTTCTTTCAGGAATGCTGGTGGTAATTATGATTCTCTCAGAGAAGTTGGCGGTAATTATGGTTCTCTCAGGGAAGTTGGTGGTAATTATGGTTCTTTCAGGAATGCTGGCGGTAATTACGATTCTCTCAGGAATGCTGGCGGTAATTTACTGATTTAAAAAGAATTTCAAAATTCCGAAAATGAAGCTCCGCGCCGCAAGCGGCGCTCCTCTTCATTTTCGGAACCGGTCAAAATTTTCTTTGAAAATTTTGACGCTTTTTGAAATTCGTGCTATCAGGGCAGTTGTGCGAATGGAAGCCCACTTTTAGAGTAGTTGTGCTATTTTTTACATTTGTACGAGTGGAAACAAAAAAGCAAAAATTTCAAATTTCCCCTTGACAACCGCCCCACACTTTGCTATAATAGTAAAGCTGACAACAAATAAAAGTTTACAGCTACCCAAAAACAAGCTGACAGGGCGGTGCGGAAAAATGCCAAAAGACCTGAAAATAGTGGAATATTACGACACCTACGGCTCTCTTTTAACGGAAAAACAGCGTGAAGCCATGGAAATGTACTACTTTTCCGACCTTTCCCTGACCGAGATAGCCGAGGAAACGGGAGTGACCCGCCAAGCCGCCTTTAATACCATAAAAAACTGTGAGGCAAGACTTTATGAGCTGGAAAACGCAATGAAACTGCTTGAAAAGCGAAATACAGCCAAAAAATTACTCTCCTCCTTAAAGCCTATGCTAAAGGGCAGCGAAGAAGGAGAAAAGCTTGTTGAGGAGATAGGCGAGCTTTTTAATTGACTTTTTATTGAATCGGAACAGTTATTTTTTATTCAGCTGACACAATTACCAAGAGGAGAAACAAATGGCGTTTGAGGGATTATCCGACAAGCTCTCCCGAGTTTTCAAAAATCTGAAAAATCACGGAAAGCTCAGCGAAAAAGATGTTAAGGAAGCTATGCGCGAGGTGCGTATGGCTTTGCTTGAAGCCGACGTAAGCTATAAGGTAGTCAAGGACTTTGTGGCAAAGGTTACCGAAAGGGCGGTAGGTGCGGAGGTCATGAACAGTCTTACCCCTGCACAGCAGGTTATCGACATTGTGCATGACGAGCTGAAGATCCTTATGGGAAACACCTCTCAAAGAATAGACTTCCCCTCAAAGCCCCCCTGCGTAATTATGATGTGCGGCTTGCAGGGCGCAGGTAAGACCACCCACGCAGCCAAGCTTGCCAAGTACCTTAAAGGGCTCAACCGCCGTCCTATGATCGCCGCCTGCGATATTTACCGTCCCGCGGCTATTGATCAGTTAAAAATAGTAGGCGAAAAGGCAGGGGCAAAGGTCTTTGAAATGGGACAGACAAATCCCGTTACCATTGCCAAGGAGAGCGTTAAATTCGCCCGTGATAACGGCTATGATGTAGTTATTCTCGATACCGCAGGCCGTTTGCACATAGATGAACAGCTTATGGACGAGCTGAAAAACATTGTTGCGGAAGTTCACCCCAATGAGATTCTTCTTACCGTCGACTCTATGACAGGTCAGGACGCGGTGAATGTTGCCAAGACCTTTAACGAAGCTTTGGAGATAACAGGCGTTGTGCTGACAAAGCTTGACGGCGACACAAGAGGCGGCGCGGCGTTATCGGTACTGGCTGTTACAGGAAAGCCTGTCAAATTCGCAGGCGTAGGCGAAAAGATAGACGATCTGGAAGCCTTCCACCCCGACAGAATGGCAGACCGCATTCTGGGAATGGGCGACGTGCTTTCCCTTATTGAGAAGGCAAAATCCGCAGTTGACGAAAAGGAGACCATGCGCCTTGCCAAGAAGATGCAGGAAAACAAGTTCGATATGAACGACCTGCTGGCGCAGTTCACACAGATAGAAAAAATGGGCAGCATCAGCTCCATTATCAAAATGCTCCCCGGCGCAAACAAGATAAACGAAGAGGACATTGACGAGATGAAAATGGTCCACACCAAAGCCATAATCTACTCAATGACCAAAAAGGAGAGGGAGAAGCCCTCTATCATTGACGCCAAGAGAAAGAGGAGAATTGCGGCAGGCTGCGGACTGAAAGTAGAAGATGTGAATAATTTGCTGAAGCAGTTTGATATGATGCAGAAGATGATGAAGCAGATGACTTCCAAGAACGGAAAGAGGAGATTGCCCCGCATTCCTATGGGATTTTAAGCGGTATCTTAAGGAGTAACTATGGTTTTTCCGAAAAAATATGAAGGCGCAGATGTATTAAAGCATATTTTTCCGCTTATGCAGAGGGAAGTCCAGAAGGTTATTGACACCTCGTCACAAATTCCCGAAATAAAAAGGGTAATTGTGTTCGGCAGCGCCGTCACCCTTAACTGCGGTATAAAAAGCGATCTGGATATTGCAGTGGATATTCCCGATATTCAAAGCGAGGACGAATTTTTAAAGCTTGTCCGTCCTATCCGCAGAGCCATTTCGGTGGATTCGGATATTCTGCACTATAATGAGATAAAAAATAAACTGCTGCTTTCCGAAATTGACAGCAAGGGAGTTGATGTGTATGTCAGAGGGGTTTAACGATCTTTTAAAGCTTTCTGAATGCGATTATCTTGCCTGCAAAGCCATGGAAGAGCATTTTCCCGATGAATTTGCAGTCAGAGCCGCTCTCTATCATTTACAGCAAGCAGTTGAAAAGGTTTTGAAAGCTGTGATAATCATCAACGGAGAGTATCCCGCATTTACACATGATATAGATAAGCTTGCCAAGCATAGCAAAAAACTTGGAGAGACCTTTTCGGACAATTTGGACGACATTTCCGATTCCCTTACATTATGGGAGTCAAAAAGCAGATATGATCCTTATATCAGTTTTTCAAAGCCCAAATATGACAAGGCAAAAAGTGTTTATGAGGAAATTGCCGATAAGCTAAAGGAAAAACTAAAAAAGCAGGATCAGGATCAAGATCAAGAGCAAGAAAATGATAAAGATCCGGAAGAATAATTTCGCTATACGCACTGAAAGTGTGATATATAAATAAAAATTTAAAACATAAACTTTGGAGGAACAAAAAATGGCAGTAAAAATCAGACTTAGAAGAATGGGCGCAAGAAACAACCCCTTTTACCGTGTAGTAGTAGCAGACAGCCGCTCTCCCCGTGACGGCCGCTTTATCGAAGAGATCGGTTATTACGATCCCAAGTCCGATCCCGCAGTGATCAAGATCGACACCGAGAAGGCAGATGCTTGGATCAAGAAGGGCGCACAGCCTACCGACACAGTAAAGAGACTGCTTAAGAAGTAATTGGAGGATATTGAATGAAAGAATTGCTTATTGCAATGGTGGAGGAGCTTGTGAACGACAAGTCCGCCATAAGCGTAACAGTCGACGAGCCCGACAGCGAGGGAGTTATTGTATATCATCTTCATGTTGCTCCCGACGATATGGGCAGAGTTATCGGAAAGCAGGGCAGGATCGCCCGCGCTATCCGCACTGTTATGAGAGCAGGCGCAGTCAAGTACAATCAGAAGATCGCCGTAGAAATCGAATAAAAAATCGAATAAAGCAATTGAATAAAGCTTTGAATAAAATATCAAGTTAAGCGATCAAACAAAATGGTTGAATAAATCCCGCCAATGCTCAAACAATAAGGACAAATATTTATTAAGGAGAAAGACAATGGCAAAATATGTATGCCCCTGCGGCTATGTATACGACGAGGCTGAGGGCGCTCCCGACGAGGGTATCCCCGCAGGCACAAAGTTTGAAGATATTCCCGAGGATTGGGTATGCCCCGTTTGCGGATTGGGCAAGGAAAGCTTTGTAAAAGAGTAATTTGTAAGGATTTTAACAATGGTTTTCCGGTTGTTAAAATCCTTAAATTATATAATGGGAACCTCTAAAACCCCTTGTGAGCAAAAACGAACAGAGCACACCGCCTGCTTCGTCAATCCGTCTCGACGGGCGTCAGCTCGCATTTGGCGCACCCTGTCCGTTTTTGCTTTTCACAATGGTTTTTAGAGGTAACCAATAGAGAAATATCTGAAAGGAACATTATGGAAACCGTCATACTGTTAGTGGTATTGGTATTTTTATCCGCATTTTTCTCCGCAACGGAAACCGCCTTCACAGGCGCAAACAGGATCCGTCTGAAAAATATGGCGGAAGAGGGCAGCAAGGGCGCCGCGGTAGCGATAAGGGTAATGGAGAAATACGACAAGTGCCTTACCACCATTCTTGTGGGCAACAACATAGTGAACATTGCCACCTCGTCCTTGGCAACTATCCTGTGCGTAAAGCTTTTCGGCGACAAAGGCCCTGTTATAGCCACAGCCGCTACCACAGTCATTGTGCTTATCTTTGGTGAAATTACCCCCAAAACCATTGCAAAGGGCAATTCCGAAAGCTTCTGTATCGTTTTGGGAAGAATAGTGTGGCTGCTGATGATAGTCCTGACCCCCATTTCCGCAATATTTCTGCTGATACAAAAAGGGGCTTCCAAGCTGTTCAACAAGAAATCCGAGGTTTCGGTAACAGAGCAGGAGCTTATGCACATAATAGACGAGATCGAGGATCAGGGCGTTCTTGAAGAACAGGAAAGCGACCTGGTGCGCAACGCCCTGGAGTTTGACGAAACCACAGCGGAGCAGATAATGCAGCCCAGAGTTAATGTGGTGGGGATAGACCTGTACGCCGACACAAAGGAGATAATGGAGATTTTTGCCACAGAAGCCTACACCCGTTTGCCCGTATATGAAAAATCTCTCGATCACATAGTCGGCGTGGTGTGCTACCGCGACTTTATCCAAAAAACCCTTGAAGAAAAGGACTTTGCCCTTTCGGAAATCATTTCTGACATAATGTATATCCCCTCTCTTATGAGAATTTCCGATGTACTTAAGAAAATGCAGAAAGAAAAAGAACATATAGCGGTAGTGGTAGACCAATACGGCGGCACAGCGGGCATTGTCACCCTTGAAGATATTCTGGAGGAATTGGTGGGCGAGATCTGGGATGAAAACGACGAGGTCAGCACTCCCATAAAATTTGTGAACAAGACTGTGTTCAAGGTAAGCGGAGAAGTTCAGAAGATAGACTACAACCGCTTTTTTGAGGACTACGACAAGAGCTTTGAGATCAACGGAGATTTCAACACAGTGGGCGGCTGGGCGTTTGAGCTGTTTGGCAAAATTCCCGAACCCGGCGACAGGGTGGAAACGGACAGATTGAAGATCACGGTGGAGACCATGAAAAAGCGCAGGATCGGCATGATGAGATTTGAGATAAAGCCGCAAAAGGACAGGGAGGACTGATTTCTTCCATGACTGTTTTTTGTATTATACTGCTTATTTTTTCGGCGGTGGGACTGACGGCGGAGATAGTGCTGCGTTCGGTGCTTAAAATAAAGAATTTCGGGCTGGAAAAGCGTTTTTTTGACTTCCACGGCTCTGACATTCCTGCCGAGGATTTTATCCCCCACGATATTTTTGACTGTCTGATATTCGCCTTTTCCTTTGCAGTTTTAGGGCTTATTTTAAACGCCCTGACCATGCCCTGGATGCTGACAGTTTTTTGCGGTCTGATCTTCGGGTGCCTGGTGTTGTTTGGGCGGATACATTGGTTTTACGGGATCGTTATGCTGGTAAAGCGGCAGAAGCTCCCCAAAGACAGACCCGATGTTGACGACAAGGCTATATGCAGCAAAAGGATAGATGGCGACGGCTACGGCGAGATACTGTATGAATACAAAGGCAGGAAATACGCTGTCAACGCAGTTTCAGCCAATGAAACGGATATCGATGAGGGGGAAAAGGTGACGGTGGTGCATAAGGAAGAGGGCTTTTGTTTTGTGGAGAGGGAAGATGAGGAGATCGTCAATGAATAGTTCCCTGCTCATTCCCCGTCAAAAAATAAAGAAAAACAGCTTGCAGAAAAGCCAAAGGCGGAGGTTTTTCTGCAAGCCGGGGGCTGTAAAAAAGACAGCTCCTTATTTTTATGCTCCCGGGAAAGCTGTGCCGGTTTGATTCTCTCAGGAAAGTTGTGCTGATTTGGTTCTCTCAGGAAAGTTGGCGGTAAATAACCGATTTAAAAAGAATTTCAGAACCGCAAACTTTTATTAAAATTTCTTGAAAAACTGGGAAACATTAATAAAAGTTTGCTATCCGACCGAGTTTGGAGTTTTTTGCCTAAAAAGTTGGGCAAAAAACTCCAAACTCAGAGAGACTGTATTTTCTGCCCAATTTTTCAAGCAGAAAATACAGTCTCAAATGATTCTCTGAAATTTGTGCTATCAAGAAAGTGGTGAGAGTGGTGACCCGCATTTTTTAACTTGTGCTATCCGGGCAGTTGTGAGAGTGGAAACCCGCTTTTAGGAGTGTACAGTATAATACCGCGCCTGAGCATGCCACAATTCGCAGTACTTCCCGCTCTCATCACATAAAAGCTCCTCATGTGAACCGTATTGAACTATACGGCCGTTATCAAACACTGCCACCTTATCGCAGAAACGGCAGGAAGCCAAACGGTGAGAAATATACACCGTGGTCTTATCCCCCTAAGACCCACTTTCATTCCGAAAAAGACAACTTTTTGACTTTTTATACAAGCTGTGTATGGTCAATATTTTGTGAGATCATTACCCAAAAGATCTTTTCCTCCACATAAAACGAAGAACCCCTTATTCATATTCATATTTATATCGCTGCATGAATGTCGGGATTTTTATTGAATCCCAAACGAAATACATCTGCCGCAATTTTATACGAACTCTGATAAGCGAACAATAGTATTTCATATTTCTTTAAAGTCAGAATTATCTCTTTTTGATTACAGTATTCTTTTCGTCGGTCAAGGTTTATTTCAAGTCGCGGAAAGAATGGCACTGTTTCTTCGTTTACCTGCAGGCGATCAATATATAGCATACATCGCTTATTATTTTATATCAAGCTTTTCGAGCCAATCCAAAACCGCCGTCCTTGCGTTATCTTGATCGTTCTGCGCAGTTGTTCCCGCAACAGCAAGCCCGTCAAGCACCGTCGCTCCGTTCAGCTTGCTTCTGAGCGTATTCACCGTTCCTGAAAGTCCGCTCCCTGCGTGAGTACAGAACGGGATCACCGTCTTTCCTGAGAAATCGTAGCTTTCCAAGAACGTATACACGGGCATGGGCATATCTCCCCACCAATTTGGGTAGCCAAGAAAGACGGTATCATAATCGCTGAATTTCTCGATCTTTGCAGTAAGCTCCGGACGTTCGCCGGCGTTCTTCTCAGTCTTTGCCTCATCGGTGCAGGCGTCATATTCTTTGGGATAGGGTGTAACGCGAACGATCTCAAAGCTGTCTGCTCCGACCTCTTCTGCGATCATATCTGCGATAATATGAGTATTGCCCTTTTCAATATATCCAACACCGTAATTTTCATCGGCTCTTGAGAAGAATGCCACCAATATCCTTGATCCGTTCTCCGTATCGGTATTTACCGAATCATTCGTAGTAATGTTTTCCGAATTTGTGGGATCTGAGGTATCGGAGTTATCGTTTTTTTCGGTTGAACTGTTTTGCTGCGAACCGTTATTTGTACTTGAACCGTTTGATGCTTGACCGCTTTCCGTGCAAGCCGTCAATGTAAACAGCATCATCAGCGGAAGAAGCAAAGCAAAAATTCTTTTTTTCATGGTGATCCTCCTATTTTAAACGTTCGGTGGTGGTTCAAAATTTCTTCGAAATTTTTGGACTTGCTTGGTGCGCCATATGCGTGAGAAAAGCCCATGCACCCAAGTCCGACCGCTGTCACCGACAGATTACTGCTGCCGAGTTTCCTTTTTCTGCCATGTTATAACCCTCTTTTTACTCTGTAATATCGGTGGAAGCTGCTGTTTCGGTCTGCGTTTTATAAACAGCAACACGTTCTTCAAGACGCTCGATCGTTGCTTTCAGTGCCTGAGAGCCAAGCACCATATGCAGCGGCGTATCGGACTTATCCACGCTTTCGATAATACGCGCCGCCATTTTTGCGGGATCACCGGGAGCAAGTCCTTTAGCGGGGTCAAGCATATTCAAGAATCCGTGAACATGATCGTATTCCGGAGTGAGCTTTGCGACCTTTGCGCTGCCGTAGCGGAATTCGGTTCTTGCGCCGCCGGGTTCAACTATCGTCATCTTGATATTATATTTTGCGACCTCCTGCGCCACAGACTCGCAGAAGCCCTCAATGCCGAATTTTGTGGCATGGTACATCGAGTTCGCCGCAAAAGCCACCTGACCGCCGTAGGACGATATCTGAATGATATTTCCGCTTTCCTGTTTGCGCAAATAGGGCAAAGCAGAACGTATGAGCATAATAGAACCGGTAAGGTTGGTCGCGATAATGTGGTTTACCTCGTCATCGGTCAGCTCCTCCGCCGCACCAAAAAGACCGTAGCCCGCATTTGATACGATCACGTCAATTTTTCCGTGCTTTGCGAATGCGTTGTCCACAACGGCGTGAACCGCAGGAACATCGGTAACATCAAGAATTTGGCAGTCAAAGTTTTCGGGATATTTTGCGATAAATTCCTCAACATTTTTCTTGTTTCTGACAGTGCCTATAACGGTATCGCCGTTCTCCAACAGCTGTTTTGTCATCTCGTAGCCGAAACCGCTTGATACACCGGTGATAAGCCATGTTTTACTCATAAATATTTCCTCCGTTTAATAATTTTTTGATCATTCGTTTGATTTAGCCGCTTCATTTACACACCGCAAAGCATTCAGGCTGCGGGGATAGCCGATAAAAGGCAGACAATGAGAAATAATTTTTATGAGGAACAGCTTGTCGTTTCCGATCCTCATATTAGCTGCCGCATGACTTATTAGCTGCGGTTCACAACCGCCCTGTGCCGCAAGGAAGCAGAATGTGATCAGCTCACGTTCCGCATAATCAAGCCCTTTTCGGGTGTAATAATCTCCGAAGCAATTATCCGCCAGCCACAGATTGATATGACGGCTTTCTTCGCGCCCCGATCTCCAGAAGTCACGCATTCCTTCGCCGAAAATATCTACCTGAGCCTGTGTTCCCGCTTCTCTGCGGTTTTCGGCAGTTGTGGCGGACTGACCCTCCAGCGGGAGAGTGATGCCTTTTGCCTCAAGTGCCTCGTTGACTGCCTTCAAAAATGGGAACACTCTGCCGATCCCGAGGTACGCCACCGCTTGATAGGTGATCTCTTTGATCTCTATGGGAGTTACGTCAAAATCCATTGCGGCGGGGAGCATTGCCTTGAATTCATCTATCCCCTGACAGCCTAAAAGCGTTGCAAGGATCGCAATATGACGGATTCTGCCGTCAACCTCTTTGCCGCCGATGTCAGGCATATTGATCACCTCGTCAAAAGCGAAGTTATCAAACCGCTCAATAAACTCTGGGTCTGTTTCCAAAAATTTTGAAGTATAACCCGGAAACATTTTTTCGTGATACTGCTTTGAAAAATCTGTGATCGCCATATATTCTCCTTTGAATTTTAGAACTTGTTCTCATAGGAGAGGTGTGCGGATTTTCGAGCATAATTTTGTCGATGACAAGGCGAATTTTCGCAGGCGGGCTGTCGCCCGTCAAGGATTTTTTAACACACGATGTGTTAGTTATTCGCCCAAAGTCGGCGCACGGATGCGCCGACAG